>JAJRCY010000054.1 GCA_028678715.1 Methanomicrobiales archaeon
ACGGAAAGCGGAAAAAAGGGCCTCCCCAACGGGGGGGGGGCGCGGGGGGGGGCCACCCCCCCTTCCCGTCGCCCTCCCCCGGTGAGGATTTCCGCTCCATTCCCTGTTTCCTGGGTTTTCCACCAGGTACGATCACCTTTTCTTTCCCTCTACCCTGCACCCGTAAGGGCATGGACCGCCAGGCCCGCGAGGAGCACCGCGCACCCTGCCAGAAGAAGGGGAACGGAGTAATATTTCGCAACCTCCGGCACCCCGTCCCCCGTCACCCGGTGGATGAGCCAGAAGTAGGGATCCGTCAGGTACGAGCAGAGGAGGATGCCGCTCGCGATGAGCAGCACCGTGACCAGGGGCGAGAGGGCGGCAACCGCCGTGCTCCCTGCCAGGATGGTGGTGGCCACGATCGCGGTCACAACCCGGGATCCCAGACCCGCCTGGAGGAGGGCGGCGAGAGCGAAGGGGATGAGGACCGCCGGGAGCAGGGCTCCCGCCAGCCGGAACGTCTGGTCGGCGAAAGGCGTTGCAGCGATGACGGCACCAAGGGCCCCTGCCCCGCAGATGTCAAAGATGATGATGCCCGCATTTCTCGTGCCCCGCTCGAGGCCGGGGAGCCGTTCGGGGCCGGGGACGGTGAAGATACCCACCAGGAGGGCGGCAATCATGGCGCCATCCACGTCGGCCAGAATCCCGAGCCCCGGCACCATGAGCCCGGCAGCCACCAGCACTACCGGTGTCAGGACCGGTGCCCATGCCCGCAGGAAGGAGACCCGGGGAAGATCGGTCACCTGCCCCCCTGCTCCTTCTCCTGCTCCGTCTGGTTCGGGATGCCAGCATGCGAGGAGGAGGGTCGCGGCAGCGAGGAGGAGGAGCGAGAGGGGGAGTGTGACCAGCATGATCCCCCACGGGCTGATCCCCTGCGCGATCTGGGATCCGGCGAGGGTGATGATCACCGGCGATGGGTAGACCAGCACATACGAGAGGACCGACCCTGTGGCGAGGATGTAGAGCAGCCGCTTCCCTGCCACCCCGCCCCCCTCCTCCACCTTCGCGACCAGGGGGGAGAGGATCATGAAGGAGGTGATGCAGCACATCAGGGGCAGGGAGAAGAGGTACCCTGCCACCCCTGCGGCACCTGCCCGGGAGGGAACCGCGGCCTTCAGGTCTGCGTAGATCCGGTCCAGGTGCCGGGACCCGCGGAGCAGCGCGGCGATGCAGGAGCCCGAGAAGATGATGATGCCCAGGGATGCAAAGACCCGGCCGGCCCCGCCGGCCGCGGCCGGCAGGATGGCGGACGGCCCTGTTCCCGCCATCAGGCCATAGAGCACCGCTCCCCCGGTAAGGAGCAGGAACGGCGGTGCCCGGTAGCGGAGGGAGACGACTGTGATCAGGACCAGGGTGATGGCAAAGGCCAGCAGGGTATGCATCATGGGGGGTTGGCACCGGGAGGTAATAAACCGGAGCAGGATCCCGGTCAGGCAGCCCGATTGGCCCCCGCGGCGTCCCGGGGTTACCGCTGCCCGAGTACTTCCCGGGCGCAGGCGATGTAGCCGTCGTCCGTCTCAAACCCCAGGTAGTGGACGCCCAGGGTTCGGCAGGCGAGGGCGGTGTTCCCCACGCCCATGAAGGGGTCCAGCACGACGGTGGCGGGCGTGTACCCGTGGAGCCGGATGCACATCTCCGGGAGCCGCTCGGGGAAGGTGGTGGGGTGCGGGCGGGCACTCCGGATCGTGCGGTACGGGATGAACCAGGTGTTCCCCCGGTCCCGGAGGTCCTTTGTCGCCGCCCGCCAGCGGCCGATATTGCTCTTGTCCTGGTACCGGACGCCGACGGCCAGCTTGTCCAGCGGCACCGTGCCATGGCGGGTGAAGTGGAAGATGTACTCGTGGCAGCCGGAGAGGTAGCGGCGGCTGTTCACCGGCTGGTAGTGCCCTGCCGAGAGGTCATCGGAGAGGATGTCGTAGCGCCCGGTGTCCGCGCGGGGGATGGCAATGGACTTCACCCAGTGGATCACGTTCTGCAGCACAAAATGCTCCCGGAAGCGCTGGGCCACGTCCAGAGGGATCCAGGGATCGCCGGGGCTGCCCCCCACGTTCAGGAAGAACGATCCCACATCCCGGAGCACCCGCTTCGCCTCCCCTGCAACCTCCCCCATCCAGTCCAGGTACTCCTGCCGGGGACGGTTGTCGTCGTAAGCCCCGTAGGGCTTGCCGATGTTGTAGGGGGGCGAGGTGACGATGATGTCAATGGATCCTTCGGGAAGGAGCTGCATGCCCCGGATGCAGTCCATGGGGTGGATCGCGTCCAGTGCAGGGCTGCGCTCGTCCCAGGGGGGCATGTCAGGGATGGGAGGCCGCTTACCGGAACGTCGGGGCATGGAGTCACCGGGAAACAGGGCAGGTGCAAGCCGCACCCGTCATCACTGAAGGTGGATCACGACCGCATAAGAACTTCACCGTGGGGTGCGGGCGGATGAACCGGAGATGGAGGTATCCGGGATCTCTCCTCTGGTTGAGACACCCGGGCCTCCCCACCAGCCTCCCGTGGGGGTGGGACCGGGAGGGGGCTCACCCCCTCCCGTCGCCCTCCCCCCTGTGAGGAGGGTGAAGGAGGATGCTCAGAACCGCTCATCTCCACACATTCATGGAGGTGAGAGAGATCCCCTCCGGATCCGGGAGCCTTATTACCGTCACCGTGGACCTCTCCTGCATGATGATGAGAATCGGCGGACACGAGGTGTCAGCCGGAACCGACGCCTGGATCCCGGTGATCAACCCGGCGACGGGCGAGGAGCTGGACCGGGTGCCGGCCGGGGGGGCAGAGGAGGTGAAGGCCGCCGTGGAGGCAGCGGAACGGGCGCAGGAACCCTGGGCGGCCCGGACCGCCCGGGAGCGGGGGAAGGTCCTCTTCCATGCGGCAGAGGAGGTGCGGAGAGGGCAGGAGGACCTGGCCCGGCAGCTGACCGCCGAACAGGGCAAGCCGCTGCGGGAGGCGGTGGACGAGATCCGGGGCTGCGCGAATGTGCTCGAGTACTACGCGTCGATTGCCGGGGCACCCTCCGGCGAGGCGGTCCCCCTGGGATCGCCCGGCGACGCCCTGGTGGTGCGGGAACCCATCGGGGTCTGCGGGGCGATCCTGCCCTGGAACATGCCGGCCATCATCCTGGGGTGGAAGGCCGGGGCAGCCCTCGTGACCGGGAACGCGCTGGTGGTGAAGCCGGCATCGTCCGCACCACTCACCTGCCTGCGGATTGCGGCGATCCTGGAGCAGAGTGGTCTTCCGCCCGGTGTCCTGAACCTGGTGACCGGCACGGGCGCGACCGCAGGGTATGCACTGGTGGCGCACCCCGGGATCGGGAAGATCTCCTTCACCGGTGACACCGTCACGGGAACGCAGATCCGTGCAGCGGCAGCCCCGCACCTGAAGGAGGTGGTGCTGGAGCTGGGGGGTTCCGACCCCATGATCGTCTGGAAGGACGCACCGCTGGAGAAGGCGGTGGAAGGCGCCATCCGGGGCCGGTTCTACAACGCCGGCCAGATCTGCACCGCCGTAAAAAGGCTCTACCTCCACGAGGCCATCGCCGACCGGTTCGTCGAGCAGCTGGAGCGCCGCGTGCGGGCGATCCGGGTGGGGAACGGGATGGACCCTGCCACCGGCATGGGGCCCCTCCAGAACCGACCCCAGCTGGAGAGGGTCTCCTTCCTGGTGGAGGAGGTGCGCGCCGAGGGGCAGGGAACCATCCGGTGCGGGGGCATGCGCCTCTCCGGCGAAGGGCGGGAGCGGGGGTTCTTCTATGCCCCGACGCTGGTCACGGGTGTGAGCCCTGAGGCTTCCCTCCTGCGGGAGGAGGTCTTTGGCCCGGTCCTTCCCGTGATGACCGTCCCTGACCTGGACACGGCGATTGCCGAGGCGAACCGGACCCGGTACGGTCTGGGGGCCTCGGTCTGGACGTCGGACCTGCACGTGGTGAAGCAGGTGTTTGCGCGCGTGCGGGCCGGGATCGTCTGGGTGAACCGGCACCTGACGGTGCCTCCCGAGGTCCCGTTCGGTGGTCTCCGGGAGAGCGGCCTCGGCAGGGAGAACGGGATCCAGGCCCTCTCCCGCTGGACCCGGACCCGGACCCTGGTGATCGGGTGGTAGGCGGCGACGGAACCCTATCGGACCCCCGGGCCCTCATCAGCCCGGGCACCGGGTGCAGTCCCATCTCCTCGGGGGGTGCCCGCGCGGCGGGGAGCCGAAAGGCCCCCCGAGAGCGTCCCCGCAGAATCACTCCTCTCCCCTGGCCAGGGATTCGAACATGGAGGGAGATGATATCATCCACCCCTCACTGGGGGACGCTCCAGGGTGCTCCGCCCCCGCCGCTGTGGCGCCCCCGGGAGGATGGGGCGAGCCGTTTCGTCACTCATCATCGCGCTGATATCAAAAGAACGAAGATCGTCCAGTCTCCTGCCGCAAACCCTTAAGCCTGCGCGGGGATCACCTCCCTCCATGGATTGGGTGAAGGACCGGGTCCTGGAGCGGGAGGTGCGCACCCCGGACGGCACGTTCTCCCTCACCATGGACCGCGAGGATCTCTCCTTCCTGTACCCGGGCATGGTGCGGTACACGCTGCAGGCCACCCGTGGGGGAGAGCCGTGCGCCCTCTTCCGCACCAGCACCTACGAGTACTCCCCCACGGTCCCCTACGACGCGGAGTCTGTGGCCCGGCAGAAGATGGAGGAATGGGCCCGGCTCCTGCAGGAGAAGCCCCTGCTGTTCCTGGAACAGCATGCACGCGACGGGATCCGGACGGCGGTTCCTGATCTTCCCGCCGATGCGGTGATCATCCAGGGAAGCCCCAGGCCTGACGGCAACTGCAGCATCCTTGCCGGCTGGGCGGCGGATGCGGTCCGGGAAGCAGGGGCGAGGCCGCGGGTGGTGTTCCTGGATGACCTGGTGATCCACTCCTGCATCGGGTGCTACCGGTGCTACAACACCGGCGAGTGCACCTTCGACGACGACATGGGTGGCGTGCTCGCATCCCTCCAGGGAGCATCGCTGCTCGTCATCTGCTCGCCCGTGTATACGAATACGGTGCCCGGGGGGCTGAAGACCTTCCTGGACCGCTGCCAGACCTACCATGCCAGGCGCAGGCTCTTTGATCCGGATCGCCCGAAGAAGGGCCTCCTCCTCTCGGTGGCAGGCAGGAAGGGCAGGTCCAACTTTGCCTGCGTCACCGCGGTCGTCTCCGCCTACTTCCGGAACCTGGGCATCGTCCCCTCGGGGGAGGTGCTCATCGACGCGGTGGACGAGATCCGGGATGTCCGCACCCTGCAGGGCCTCGACGAGAAAGTGAGGGATGCGGTGCGGGAGTCCCTTCGCTTGGGACAAAAAGCCCCCGCCAGGCGCTGAGCACTCCGGTCTCGTCGCCCGGTCACCGCTCCCGCACTGCCGCTCTCGATCCCCGCCCGGTTCGACCGAAAAACGGGGAATAGGCTTAACCTTTTGGCAGGCGCACGTATGAGCTGCTACGAGGGCGTGTGAACCTGCATGGACGTGATCAAAGGATATCATAAGGTGTACAGCCGGAAATGCCCCATCTGCGGCAAGGAATTCCAGACCCCCAACCCCAAGCTGGTCTACGATACCAACCTCTGTTCCCGCCGGGGCCGGAAGGCCGGGAAGACCTCGAGACCGGCTGCCTGATTTTTTCTCCTCTTCTTTTCATCCCCTGTGGGACCCGGCCGTTCGTGAAGGGCGGCAGATCCCCGACAGGCACCCGAGAAGCAGATCCCATCCGGGAGGGGATGGACGGGGGAACCGCATCGATACGCACGGGGTGATCACACACCCCATACCCTCATCTGCCGGGAGCACCATGGTCTCCGCGGGAGGACTCCCATGAAACCCTGTGCACTCCTCATGCTCACGCTGGCCATTCTTTTGGTCGCGGGAGCCGGCTGCACCGGGGGACCGGTGACCCCGAAGGGTACCCTGCAGGGACAGGTCACCATCGGTCCCATCTGCCCGGTGGAACGGCCTGACCGGCCCTGCCTCCCCACGCCTGAGACCTATGCCGCCCGGAAGGTGCTGGTCCTCAGCTCCGACGGTGCGAACCTGGTTGCCACCGTCCCCCTGAACCAGACCGGCTCTTACCGGGTGGAGCTGGACCCGGGAACCTACGTGGTGGACATCAACCGGGCAGGGATCGACCGGAGCCCGGACGTGCCCCGCACCATCACCCTGACTGCCGGGGAGACGGTGACACTGGATATTGATATCGACACCGGGATCCGGTGAACCCTTCACCGTGCCTCCGGATCCTCTTCCCGGTGCACGAGGGGGTTCCCGCCTGTCCCCGATACCGGCCATGATGTGAGACGCCGCCTGTGGATACCCGCAGCGCAGATCCCTCCATTCCCCGCCACCGTTCAGACCGGATACCC
>JAJRCY010000055.1 GCA_028678715.1 Methanomicrobiales archaeon
CGGTGGGTGCCTGGTGGGAAATACCCCCCGGGGGGAGCTTCCCTTCTTTGGGGGGGGGGGTGGGGGGGGGGCAGGACCCCCCTCCCGTCGCCATCTCCCGCAGAGGATTGATTCTTCTTGATATTCGCTGATCACCCGGCACATGTCCCCACTTCTCTTCCCCACGATTCGGTTTATCTCCCCGCGTGTGCCACACTGGTGATATGAGAATCTCGGTGATTCCGGTGGAAGGCCTCCCCCTTATCAGGAAGGGGGATGACCTCCCCTCCCTTATCCACGCCCGGGTGCCCCTCCGGGACGGGGATATCCTCAGTATTGCGTCCACCATCTACTCCAAGGCAAAGGGCCACACCCGGGCCCTCCCCTCCATCACCCCCTCTCCCCGTGCCCTGCGGATCGCGGAGAGGGATGGCGAGGACCCCCGGTTCGTGCAGTCGGTGCTGGACGAGGCGCAGGAGGTGATCATGGAGCACCCCTTCATCCTCTCGGTGATGAAAAACGGCCACATCGGGGTCCGGTCGGGCGTGGACCGGTCCAACATCGAGAACGGGATGGTGATCCTGCTGCCCCCCGATCCCATGGCCGCCGCAGAGGAGGTCCGCTCCCGGATCCGCGAGGTATCGGGGAGCAAGGTAGGCGTGATCATCACCGATACCGTCGGGAGGGCGTTCCGGAGGGGCCAGACCGGCCATGCCATCGGGTGGGCGGGGATGACCGCCATCCGGGACTTCAGGAACGACCGGGACCTCTTCGGGCACGTGCTGAAGATCACCGAGGAGGCTGTCGTGGACGAGATCGCCGGGTTCGCGAACTTCGTCATGGGGGAGAGCCACCAGGGGATCCCTGCCGTGGTGTTCCGCAACTGCGGCACCTGGAAGGGGCACGACCACCTGTACTTCGCGCCCGACGAAGACGTGATACGCCGGGCCCTCTGCACCCTGCCGGGCGGAGATACCACCCGCTGATCCCTCCCTCTTTTCCGACGGTGATTGCCCAGGAAGCACCACCACTGGGCAGTTCGGATCCCCCTGAGTACCACGAGCGAGAGGGATCAGCGGCTTGTGCCGGCACCGGTTCTCTGGTCGACGATGCGTTTTGGCCTCCCCTTCACCTTCTGGTGCTCGAGGGTGCCCGGTGCGGCGAAGGTGAAGGAAAAGGTGAGGAGCCCTCCGTCGTGGGCAGCCCGGAGGAAGGGGTTATTCCCGATGAACCCCCGGACGAACCGGTCCGCGGTCCCGTCCCGGTCCACCTGTGCGGGATCCCTGCACTCCACGGTGACCCGCAGGTCGGTGCTGGCAACCGTGTCCCCATCGTGGAGAAAGGCCTCGAACTCCCCGGTGAGGTACTCCATGTTCTCCCGCTGGAAGACCCCCCGCTCCACGTCCACGCGGTTGAGAAATGCGCCCCCTGCCCGGAAGCTCTCGGCCTCCCGCTGGGGGTTCATGATCCGCAGGTGGGTGCGCCCGCAGGCGCACGGCTCCCGGGACAGGATGACGGTGGTGTCCTCGTTGTCGCAGTTGAGGAACAGCATGCCGCAGTGGCCACCGGGAGGGATGAGGGTGGTGAGGACGATCCGGCCGTACTCCTCTTCCGGTACAAAGGCCTGGAGCGCCGGGTCATACAGGTCCAGGTGTACCAGGTCCTCGGGGACATGCAGCCCGGTGTGGCGGTCACATTCGCCGCACATCGTTCCTTCCGTGGACCCGTAGGTGTTGTGCACCGGGCAGTCCCAGACCTCTGCCAGGTATGCCCGCGATTCCGGGGCAAAGGACTCCCCCCCTACGACCAGCTGCCGGATACCGGAGGTGCGGGGGTCGATTCCCTCGGTCTCCAGGCGCCGGGCCAGGTTCAGGAGCTTGAAGACCGAGCCCACGATCCCGGTGGGCCGGAAACTCGTAATCACCCGGGACGGAAAGGTGCAGGTCCCCTCGGGGATGATGGCCATCCCCACGTTACGGGCCGCAAGCGTCATGGTGTTGGCCCCCACGTTCATGCCGTAGGAGGCACAGACCACCACCCGGTCCCCGGGCCCGAAGCCCTGGGAGACAAAGATCCGGGCGTACTTCTCTGCGAAGCGTTCCCAGTCCTGCCAGGTGAGGAAGAACGCCTTGGGGGTGCCACTGGTACCGCTCGTCTCGTGGATGGTGAAGACCTGCTCCCAGGGGGTGGAGAGGAAGCCGAACTCCGATGTCACCGGCGGCTGGTGCGACCGGATGGTGCTCCCGGAGATGACGGGGAGCCTGAGGAGGTCCTCGTGCGTCCTGATGGAGCCGAAATCGATCCCGTGGGTCCTGAACCAGCTCCGGTAGAAGGGGGAGTGCTCCTCGGCGTACCGGACCGTGTACCTGACCCGTTCATCGATGACTTCGTCCAGCCGGTCCCGGTCCAGGGTCTCGATCTCCCGGTTGAAGCAGGCGTCCGGTGTCATGGGGCCATCCTCCCGGGGAGCGTTGGCATTTCATCTGTGATATACCCGGTGGCCGCCCGGAGAAAATGGTGATGGGTCGCGGGAAACCACTCTTCCTGCAGGTGGCTGGACCGGGAGGGCAGGCCCCCTGCCGCCGCATTCCCGGGTTCGATATGTTTCATCCCTTTTTTGAAGTGAGGATCAGGGAGATCGCGGTTCGGTGGAGGAAAAAAGGATGCTGCCCGGTCGGATCCCGGTATCAGGGCGCGGGGGATGCGGCCGGTTCCTTCTTCTCGGGCCGGTGGAATGTCTCCTGGAGCACGATGTCCTGGACATCGGGGAAGTACTCAAAAGTCTCCTGCACGATCCGGCTCCTCCAGAGAAGCCAGCGCCGGTCGTAGGTGATGGCCGGCGGGAGCAGCAGGGTGACGGTGGATCCCTCTTCCCTCACCTCCATCTCCCGCTGCGTGTAGAGGTGGATCAGCCCGCGGATCTTCTCCTCCGTCGACGCGGCGATACCCTCCACGGTATAGGTATAGGAGACGGTTTTTCCTGCCAGCGGGTGGTTGAAGTCCACAATGGCCCTGCGCCCGATGAGGTTCACCACCGTCCCTTCCCGGTTGTCCAGCTCCACCTGCATCCCGATGCGGGGTTTCTCCTGGAACTTGGCCACCGAGACGGATTCCATCCGGGTCTCGTCGTGGGGGCCGAAGGCCTGCTCGGGGGGGACCTCCACGTTCCCGCTCTCCCCCGCCTCCTTGCCGATGACGGCGTCGTCCAGGCCCACCACCACGTGCCGGGATCCCACCCGGATCATGATGGGCCCGTAGACGGCGGACGGGTTGTGAATCCCCGCCTCCTTGGCCGTTTCTTCATCGGTGGTATCAAAGATCCGGTCATCCACCTTCCCGGTGTAGCTGAGCCGTATGAAATCGCCTTCTGCAACAGGCATGTGGTCACCCTGACTATAGTACAAGGAGGGAAGGGCATTTATAGGCACCGTTCACCCGCGGGAACGTTTGCAAAGGTTCACTTCACCCGGGCGGTACCCTTCCTCCGGAAGCAGTCGCCATGATGGAGATCGAGGCCAAGATCCGGGTCAGTGCGCTGGAACCGGTGCGGGCACGCCTGCGGGGCCGGAAGGCGCGGCACCTGGGGGTCCGGGTGGAACGGGATGTCTACTACAATGCCCCCCACCGGGATTTCGCCGCAACGGATGAAGCCCTCCGGGTCAGGTACTCCGAGGGAGCTCCGGTACTCACCTACAAGGGACCCAAGCTCCCCGGAGAGGGGCCCAAGGCCAGGGAGGAGATCTGCGTGGCGGTGGATCAGGGGGACCTCATGGAGCTGGTGCTGGAGCGGCTGGGGTTCCCGCGTACCGCGCAGGTGGTGAAGGAGCGGGATCTGTATCAGCTGGAGGGGGCCACCATTGCCCTGGACACGGTGGAATCGCTGGGGACCTTCATCGAGATCGAGGCGCCCCCGGGCCTCTCCCGACAAGAGGCTGTCCGCCGGATCCGGGACATTGCAGAAGAGCTGGGAGTCAGGGGAGAATCCCTCTCTGTCTCGTACCTGGAGATGCTACTCTCTACACCGAGAGGATCTTGATGGTGATATCGCGGGGCTCGTCGCCCAGCTGGATCATGGCACAGTGACCCTCGCTGGCCGGGCCCGGGTTCACGATCCGCACGCCATCCACTTCCATCTCGCCCCGGTCGTCATGGATGTGGGCAGTACAGACCAGGTCGAAATGCTTCATGAATTTCCGGAGGGCCGGGCTCCCCACGTGTGCCTCACCCACGCGGTCCAGCGTCCCCTGCGGGGGAGCGTGGGTGATGAGGATGTTGTGCACGTTCTTCTCCAGGTGGGAGGTGATCTCATTCAGGATCCCCTCGATCTGCTCTTCCGTGAGCTCGAAGGGGGTGTCGAACGGCGTCTTGTTGGATCCTCCAATCCCCGTGAGGGTCACCTTTCCCAGGGTCATGGTGGAGCCATGGAGGCAGACCGCACTGGAGTTCTCCAGAACGTCCAGGATATCCCGGGGATCGCAGTTCCCGGGGACCGCGAAGACGGGGACATCGATCCGGTCCAGGAGATCGGGCACCACGTCCACCGGCCCGTTCTCGGTGATATCCCCGGAGATGATGACCAGGTCGGGCTCAAGGCTTAAAAACGAGTCCAGTTTCCCGAACTGCCCGTGAAGATCTGCAAGCTGCAGAATCTTGATCATGGTGATATATCGGAACGTGCCCTGAAAAACCTTACCGCAGGATCGTTCCAGGAACCGGTGATCCGGCCGTGGAGTGCGAGATTCCCGAGAATCCGGAGGTTGCGGCGGGAGAGGGGGCGCGGGGCGGTACCGGCGAGGGGTGTCCCCGGGAGCGGGAGAAAGGCGTGAACCCGGGCCCGTCCCCGACGGGTCACCCACCGGATCAGTCCCAGCGTCTCCTCCTCGTCCTCCGCGGTCTCGAAGGGGAAGCCCAGGATGAAGTCCACGAGCGGTACGAAGTCATGATCACGGCAGCATTCCACGGCAGCCGTCACGTCCGCCACCGTGTGTCCCCTGCGGATCAGGGAGAGGATCCGGTCGCTTCCTGACTGGGCACCAAAGGCGATCCGGCGGTTTGCGCAGGAACCGGCGATCAGCTCCAGGGCTTCCCCGGAGATGAACTCGGGGCGCACCTCGCTCGGGAAGGTGCCAAAGTAGACGTTCCGCGAAAGGCGGGAGAGGAGCGCCGCCACCCTCTCCAGCCGGGGGGCTCTCCCATCGGAACCATAGGCGAGGGCGTTGGGTGAGATGAACCGGATGTCCCGGTACCGGGACGCGTACCGTACGATGGTGTCTATGGACCGGTGCCGCATCGTGGCCCCGAAGAGGCAGGGGGTCTGGCAGTAGGTGCACCCGAAGGGACAGCCGCGGGAGATTTCGATGTACCCTTTCATGACAGAGAAGGGCGGGAACCCGTCCAGGATCACCGTGTGATCTGCCGAAATAACGCGGCCACGGCATGCCACACCGGGGACCGGCCCCGTCCCTCCCCGCTCCAGGTAGGCGAGGAGGCGCGGGAGCGTGAACTCTCCCTCGCCCACCACGACGTAATCGGCATACTCCGCCACCTGTTCCGGGCACGCGGATGCGTGGGGACCGCCGACGATGGTGGTGCATCCGGCTCCCGCGATTTCATCCCGGTAGGCCGGTTCGTTCACCGAGTTCAGGCTGTAGCAGGTGATATCCGGCGCGGGTGCATCCACCGGCCTGAGATAAAAACCGTACTCTGCACAGGAGGCAAACAGGGGGGCGTACGAGCTGGCGGCCGCATTAATGACCCTCCAGTTCACCCTCACAGGTCAGTTCCCCCTTCCCACCGTCGACGGTCACCCGGGTCCCCTCCGGGATCCGGTCAATGGCAGGATCCGGCCGGTCCATCATGGGGATGCCCGCGATGATGGCCCCGACAACAATGATGGGTTCCGCCTCCCGGTTCACGATGGCAGCCGGCGCCTTCCCGTTGTGCCGGAGGGCGTAGAGCACGTAGGACCCCACGGTGGAACCCTTCCCGTGCGGAAAAAAGAGCACGCACCCGGCCACCGACTTCCCCAGCAGCGGATGGCCCGGCTCCACGACCATCCCGGTCTTCGGGTCCACTCCCCCCAGGAAGGAGATGGGCTCGCTGCTCGCGAGCAGGGGCCCGGTGCCCGTGCCCCCCGCGATTCCCCTCCCCCTGATGACGGACGCCACACCTGATATATGCAATCACGCCCTACATTAAGGGTGAGATGGATGACACCGTTTCCAACCAGGTCAGCTCCGATACCGACCTGGTGAAGATGAACCTGGAGCTGCAGGAGCTGCGTGCACAGCAGCTGGACCTGAAAGTGAGGAACGAGA
>JAJRCY010000056.1 GCA_028678715.1 Methanomicrobiales archaeon
ACCTTTCCGCAAGATAAATCCGTGGGATAAGGCTTTGCGGGGGACCCAACAGGCGGACCCGGAACCCGCGGGATTACCCTGCCCTGCCCGTGAAATCCCCCAGGGTCCTCTGGCCTGTCCCCCGGTGCAGGTCTGCAAGGAGCGTGCTCTCTGCCAGGAACCGGTCCATGGGGAGTGCAAGGCGGGGGGCGAGGGCGGCCAGGGCCGCCCCCAGGTCCTCGAACTCCGTCCCTGGCTGGAGCATCGCCTGGCGTACATTCTCCCGCACGTTGAAGACACCCAGCGGGATGTAGCCATGGTACGCCTCCCGGAGGATGATGGCTCCCGCCTGCCACCCTTCCCGTTCCAGGGCCTCCAGGACAGCCATCCGGCAGGAATAGAAGCATCCCCCGACAGATGAGTATTCATTCTTTCCCCGGAACCCCTCGTGGTCTGCAAAGAGGAACTCTTCCCTCCCCATGACATGCAGGAAGGCCTCCATCCACTCGTACTGCCAGGGGGTTGGGAGCAGGATCACGGCGTAGGTGTTGTGGAGGCTCGAGAACTCGTGAATCCGCACCGTATCCAGGAGGGGGAGCTGCCGGACACGGCTGAGAAGGTGATCCCCGAGGGCTGTATCGCAGGCGGTGATGGACCAGCGGGTGGGCACCAGGCGGCGATGCTGGCCGGTTCCCAGGGCTCCCGCGGAGAGCGCCTTCTGGATGGACGAGAAAGGGACACCTCTCCTGTGGAGATCGACCATCGCGCCGGCGGCGCTGAGATCCGTATCATTGAATACCCGCTCCAGGTCCCGGTTCCACCGCACGTTCCCGATGTCGAACCGCTCCACCGGTGCACTGGGGCCGAAAGGGGCATGGTCCTCGGAGAAGGAACACCCCCGCGGGATGCTCCCAAAGGCGGCCTCGCTCTCCACCGATCCATCGGAGAGGGCGATCTCCCTCAGGAGATCCGCGTACCGGGAATCCCGGTCGTTCACTCTCACCCGACGTTTTCCCCGGACCAGGCCCATCCGGTACCCGATGATCTCCTCCTGCGTCCTCCTCCCCGGGATCCAGTCCTCCGGGGTGTCCATCACGCGGGTATCCCCGTGGACCGGTGCAATCATGGGACCGGCATCCACCTCCGGGTAGTTCCAGGACCCGATGAAGATCGACGGCGGGGTAGAACCCTCCATCTCCCTCCCCACCGCAACAGAGAACATGGGAAGGGTGGCGGTGAGCTGTCTGAGGTACTCGGCCTTGCCCGGTCCCATGAGAGGAGGGGTCGGTCCTGCGGCATAAAGACCCGTGGTGCGCGGCGGGAAAGTGAGGGTCAGAGTTCCCCCCCCGCGGCATCAAAAAGTTACCTTCATCTCTTCCGCGGGAGAGATGGTCTCCTGTCAAGGAAATGCCGCATGGACCGCCGCCCGTGCATCACCGATGAGTCGGTCTTCTCCCGCTGGATGTCCCTGGAGATGGGTCGGATCAACCAGGGGATTGTAGAGAGGAGAAAGACTCTCGCAGAGCTCCTGCGGGAGGATTCCCCATCCTCCGTCACCAAGGAGGGAAAGGAGTACCGGTTCCACCGCGAGGTCCTCCAGCAGCTGGGGGAGAAGCTTCCGGGGTCGCTTCACCGCCGCCTCCGGCTCCCCATTCTCTTCCATTTCGACCCGGACGTGAAGGACAGCTGCCTCCTCACCGATCCCGCGGCGGTGGAGGCGCTGAAGGTTCTGGGGGAGATCGGATCCCTGCGGCAGCTCCGCGACGGGAAACTCTGGGTGGGGAGGGCCATCGTCTATTCCCTGATCCGGAAGTACCCGACGGTCGTGCAGATGGCAATGGGGTGAGGAATGGGGAGCAGGAAGGGTGTTCGGGAGAGAAGGAGACGGATCTGCGGCTACTGCGGCATGGAGACCGTCGACGAGTACACTGACGGGGAATGGCAGTCCCAGGGGTTCCAGTGCGAGGAGTGCGCTCTCGCGGAACTTGCTGACGGGACCATTGACGACTGAACCGGCTGAATCGGGTCCACTCCCTGCCCCGTTCCCGTCACCCTCCCCCCGGACGATACTGCCTCCCCTCTTTTTTCCGGTAAGATCTGCACTCTACAGGGCTGCTGCGATCTCCGCAATGCCACTACGTATTATTGCCCCTTTTTTGGCAAAATACGCCCCGAATAACTTCAAATATCTTTGGACTCAACGATTGCCTTATGGGCTTCCCTGCCGAATCCCGTCTATGCACTCCACGCACACCCTCACCGGCCTCCTGGCAGTCGGGATTCTGGTCGCAGGCCTGCTCATGACCGGATGCGTCTCTTCGCCTGCCCTCTATGACGAGGCCAGCAACGGGAAGACCGTTACCCTTGCCCAGGGCAGCACCGTCATGATCCGGTTGAAAGAGAACCCGACCACCGGGTACCGCTGGGAGGTGACGGTTCCGGAAGGCCTCTCCCTGGTACGCGATGAGTACACTCCCGATGCCGTACCCACCGGGATCGTGGGATCCGGTGGCATCCACACCTGGCTGCTGCAGCCCACGAACGCCGGCACCTTCACCTTCCGTGGAACATACATGCAGCCCTGGATGAACGTGACCGGAACCGAGCAAACCTTTGCCCTGACACTGGTGGTGCGGTAACGCACCCCCTCGCTCCATCTTATCCTCTTTCATCAAGCTCGTGAAGCCGCATCCTTCCTGGGAAGCCCGTATCCTCATCTGGAGTGGGTGACGGGAGGGGGCGGGCCCCCTCCCGGTCCCTCCCCCGTGAGGATGGGGTGTTCTGGCTTGCCCGGGAAAGGAGAGCCGGATCTAAAACCGACAGATCCTGTCAGGCACGGTTGGGGGGCGCCCACGCGGCGGGGGGCGAAAGCCCCCCTGGAGCGTCCCGGTTCCACTTTTCCCCCCATGCCTCTTTGGCCATCACAGGGGATGGGTCCGGAGATGGGCCGGGCGATGCTCTTTCCCCCATCCCCCTATCGGAAACAGCACTATCCCCTCAGCATCTCCGCCAGGGACGCCAGCAGCACCTCGATATCATGGAGGGTGGTGTAGGGCCCCGTGCTCGCCCGCACGGTGCCGGAGGGAAGATCCAGGTGCGCCATCAGGCGCCCGCAGCCGTGGTCCCCGGCACCCACCAGGATGTCCGCGGTCTCGTCCAGGTACCGGGCCACATCCACGGGGTCCAGACCCTCCAGCGTGAAGGAGATGATCCCGGTCCTCACGGCCGGATCCTCCGGGGCATAGACCCGAACGCCGGGCAACTCCCGGAGCCCACTCACCATGGCATCGGCAAGGGCCCTTTCGCGGACCCGTATCCCCTCCCTCCCGGCCTTCTCCAGGTACTGCGCCGCCGCCCCCAGGGCGATGGCGCCGGCAATGTTGGGGGTCCCGGCCTCGTACCGCTCCGGTCCTTCCACCGCCCGATAGCCCGCAACGGTGACCTCCTCCACCATGCCGCCGCCCACCATCCGGGGCTCCAGGTCCGCGTCCCGCATCCAGAGCGCACCGGTACCGGTGGGACCGAGCATCCGGTGGCCGTCCAGGGCCAGGTAATCGCACCCCAGCGCCGCCACGTCCAGGGGCATCCGGACGGCTGCATGGCTTGCGTCCAGGAGCATCCGTGCTCCCCTCTCATGGCATGCGGCTGCCATCTCCCGGGCCGGGAGGATGGTGCCGGTCACCCCTGAGACCAGGCTCGCGGCCAGAAGGCGGGTCCGGGGCGATAGGGCTGCCGCAACCGCCTCCGGATCGATGATGAGGCCAGGGGTGGAGGGGACGACGGTGACGCTCACGCCCTGAGCCCGGAGCCCTTCCCAGAGGCCCAGGTGGAGATCCGGTTCCAGGAGGGTGGACACCACGTGGTCGCCCGCTTCCCACGCGATCCCCCGAGCAACCATGAGGAGCGCATCCGTGGCATCCCGGGTGAAGACCACCATACCGGCACGGGCGCCGATGAAGGCTGCCAGGTGATTCCGGGCCTGCCAGTACCGCTGGGAAGCCACCTGGGTGAGCCGGTGGACGCCCCGGCCGACGTTAGCCCGGAAGTGGTGCTCGAAGTCCGCGAGGGCACCGAGCACCGGTTCCGGGCAGACGGAGGTGTCGGCGCTGTCCAGGTGGACCAGATCTGCGATCAGCGGAAAGTCGCCCCGGAGGTCTCCCTCTGCCTTCGGAACCGGCAGCGGCCTGACAGGAGCGGCCAGGGCGGGTGGCCGGGGCGTCAGGTCCACGCCGTGGAGTCTCACAAGTTCCCGCATCTTGGGGGGCAGGTCCCTCCACCGCCAGAGCCCCCACCGGGCATACTCCGGCGGGAGCCCCTTCTTTTGGGCCCACCGCTCCAGGAACGCTTCCCACCGGGCGGCCAGATCCGGGTGGAGCGTGCGCAGGCCCTCGTGCTCCGACTCCAGCATGGCGGGGCAGAGGTAGCACCCGATCCGCTCGATCCCCTGCGCATAGAGGGGGTTCACGGGCAGCTCCCGCCACCAGAGGTACAGGAAGACCTCCAGCGCCCGCCAGTGGCGGATGGGGGAGATGTTCACCTGCAGGGGATTCGCAGGGTTCTGGCTCTCCAGTTCCAGGTCCGCCCGGTTCCAGGACTCGTACCACCGGTTCCCCTGAATTGTGACGCAGGGGCCGGTGGAGGCCAGGTGGATCTTCAGGGGGTGGAGCTTCAGCATCTTGCAGCACCACCGGTGGTCCTTGGCCGGCGGCCCTGCCTTCTCCACACCGGCCCAGAAGTCCCCGGCCTTCCGGATCACCGGCACCCCCTGTGCCTCAACGAAGGCCACCGTTTCGGGGAACTCGATCCCCGTGTCCAGGAAGAAGGCCTCTGAAACGCCGGCCTTCCGGGCCAGGTGCAGAACGGCGGTGCTGTCCTTGCCCCCGGAGAAGGAGACGTTCACGCAGGGGCGGTCGTGGAGGTGCTGCCGGATGGCTCGGACAGCGTGCCGCTCCAGGTTCTTCAGGTGGTACCGGTTCCGTTCCACGGCCATCTCCCAGCCGGGATCGGGGGGGGTGCGGGTGACCACAGGCCGCAGCTCCCTGACCCGGATCTGACCCTCCCTGAGCACGCCGGTGCCGAAAAGGGTACCATGCCAAACAATCACAGTCCCGTCCGGTTCCGTCGTGGAGACCGGGACCCGTTTCCCGCCGATCCGTCGGCCGCCTTCCACGGCACCGGGAGCAGCCGCCTCCAGGTCCACGATGCCCCGGGTGGCATGGCCCAGGACCACGGGCAGCGCCTGGGGGGCCAGGTCGAACCGGAAACGTCGCGTGACGGGATCAAAGGTGAGCCACCCGAATCGCTCGCCGTGGGCAATGACCAGCTCCGCCCGGTCCACCCCCCCGGTCTTGTTGAAGAGCAGGATCTTCGGGAGGGGCACCTCTCCGAACCGGGACGTGATCAGGTCCTGGATCAGGGCCATGTCGGCCGCAAGCACCGGCCGGACATCGTAGGGCTCGAGCAGCGGGATCCCCCGGCCCTCCGCTCCGCAGCCGCAGGTGCGGGCGATCAGGGGCACGTTGCACCGGTCGCACCAGTACAGGGTCTTCCGGACGGGCGGCTCCCTCATCGGCGAACTATTCTGTCCGGGAAGGGGATAAGGGATGCGCCGTTGTCCTCCCGGAATCCCAACACCTATTACCTCCCGGGCGCACCTAAGAGGCATCTGAGAGGGATTGGATGCACACCCCCATCCGTGCTGTCACGCCCGCGTCCGCGAATGCCGAGGTCATCGGCTGGGTCCACGAGCTCCGGGATCTGGGGGGCCTCACCTTCCTGCTGATCCGGGATCGGACCGGGATCCTCCAGGTGACAGTGAACCGGAAGAAAGCGCCGGCAGGGGTGCTAGCGGCTCTCTCGACGGTGAGCCGGGAGTCGGTGGTCCGGGTGCGGGGGCCGGTGAAGGCCATCGACAAGGCGCCCGGGGGACGGGAGATCACGCCGGAGGTGCTGGAGCTCGTCAGCCCCTGTGCCACTCCCCTCCCCCTGGACGTGGTGGAGAAGGTGCCGGCTGAGCTGGACACACGCCTCGACGCCCGGTTCCTGGACATGCGCCGGCCCCGGGTCACGGCAGTCTTTCTCATCCGTTCTGTGGTGCTGCAGGCGGTCTCCGAATTCCTCTGGGAACGGGACTTTGTGCAGATCACGACCCCGAAGCTGGTGGCGGCGGCCACCGAGGGCGGGACCGAGCTCTTCCCGGTGGCGTACTTCGACAAGGAAGCCTTCCTGAACCAGTCCCCGCAGCTGTACAAGCAGATGATGATGGCG
>JAJRCY010000057.1 GCA_028678715.1 Methanomicrobiales archaeon
CCCGGCTACCATACATGGATGGTGGAGGATATCGAGAACCTCTCACAGTACCGGAAGAGCGCGATCGTGAATTATTCCATCGAAAGCTGGAATGTCGATCACCGGAAGGTCCTGATCCATTACCACAACGGGGTGTTCGAGTACAATGAAGAGGCTACCGTCTTTTACTGACGGCGACCGGGGCGAAGCCGCGGTCACCAACCTGATGGAGTACATCTCCGTCACCTCCATCCTCATGATCCTCCTCGTGGTGATGATGTTCTCGGTGAACGCGGTCTTCATGGAGGGTCCGGCCAACACGCTCCGGTACCATGCCTTCACCGACATCGGGAACGGCATCAGCGTGAGGATTGTGGATATCTACGTGACCGCCCCTGATACGGGGGACATCACCTCCTATTTCGACATCCCGGATGACGTGGGCGGCGCAGATTATTTCGTCGAAGTGGAGGGGTCAGAGGAGGCCCAGAAGATCCTGGTGCATCGGGGAGATATCCAGAGCAGGATCGCGATTGCCGGCATCGGAGCGTCCAAGGGGGTCACAGGGAATACCACAAGCCGGGGCTGGAACATGATCCAGTATAACTCAAGCGGATTCAGCGGGAGTTGACGCAGATGAGAGAGAACGAAGGGGGAGTATCAGAAGCGATCGGCTACATCATCATCTTCGGCCTGGTCATGACCGGCATCGGGCTCATCACCCTGTACGGGTACCCGGTGCTGATGAAGCAGGAGTCCTCCGCGAACATCAAGAACATGGAGCAGACCATGATCGTGCTGCAGAACGACATGAAGAGCCTGACCTACAAGCTGGTCCCCTACAAGGAGACCACGCTCCGGGTCAGCGGGGGCACGCTCACGCTCTTCAACAAGTCGCTGACCCGGCAGAAATTCAGTGTGTACAGGGAGAGTGCGCCCGGCAGTCCGATCTGGGGGGAATTCCAGCCCGGGGAGCTCCGGTTCGAGTCGGACAAGGATAACACGGTGATCACCCTGGAGAACGGGGCGGTGATCGAGCGGCAGGTGGGCATCACCGGATCCTTCATGCTGGCCCAGCCCCGCTGGTATATGGACACCTACGCAGGGCAGAATACCCTGGTCATCAACTACATCAGCCTGGATAACATCTCGACGGCAGAGATAAAGGTGAGATCCAAGGGAGTGGGGACCGTGCGGATGCGACACTTCCAGACGCTGTTCACGAACGACCAGCCTGGTGAGCAGGTGAGAATTCAATACGAATCCGTTCCAGAATATGACTATTCAAGGGCATGGTATAACTTCCTCACGGATCCCAATGGCCTGGACATGGAGGAGGTCGCCCCCGCGGGTTCGGGTATCTACCGAACCAGGCAGAATGTGGATAACATCGTCGTGAAAGAGTACGACCTGGTCATAGAGGAACTGTAACGGCCGTTCCCGCTCCCCTTCTCTCTTCTCTCTTCACGCCGTTTTCCGGGCCATCATCATTGATCTCCTCCTTCGGCCATCTCATCTCGATCCTGTGATACAGGGTCACTTCTCTGACCCACAGACTGTGCAAAGGTAGTGTTCGCCCACGAGGAGCAGGAGATGAGATCAGTTCACCGATCATGGCAGAAAATGCATGGGCCACTCCGGAAAAGGGGGGCCGGCCTGCATGGCCCCGATTAGCGGTCCCGTGCCCAGATCCATGCGTAGAGGCACCCCAGCAGCGGGAACCCGATGACACCGGTAAGGAAGTTGGCGATATAGAACCCGGGGGGGTAGTCCATGGAGCTGAAGATGACAAAGAGGCTCGGGAAGGTGATCAGGAGCACGAGTATCAGGCCAAACCGCATTCCTCTCTGCAGGATGGTCCCCTCAAGTGCCCTCTCCACGATGTCAAAGACGATACTGGAGAGGAGCGCCAGGAGAAAGGGATAGGCAAAGTACAGCGTGAGGATCGGGTCTGTGGGGTCCCGCACCCGCCGATCGCAAAGATGTTGAACGGGGCAATGGCCATGCCCAGCTGCGTGAACACCATCTCAAAGAGGGTGATGAGCAGGCCGCCCGCCAGGATGGCGATGAAGATCCTTTTCCCGTGCAAAGAGGTCACCTGAAGGGTTGATCCGGCCATGGGAGGCAAATAGGTTGCGATGGGCGGAAGGAGGGTCCGGCGTCGGATCGGGAACAGGATGCGAGGGGAGGGATTTGAACCCGCGAACCCCTTCGGGAGCAGATCTTGAGTCTGCCTCTTTTGACCAGGCTTGGATACCCTCGCACAGTACCCATGCACCGGGGAAATCATTAGGTTAATCTGCGGAGGCAGGGCTACCCCTTGTCGATCATCCCTCAAGTTACATCCGATGCGTGTTCAACGGGGTATTGTTACTTGTTTCTCTTATGACTGGGACGCTCCTCCGGGGCTCCACCCCCGCCGCGTGGGCATCCTCCACGGAGGATAGGGTGATCCACGGTTTCCGAAATTCTCATGGAATCCTTCTCCTGCAATCCTGATACAGAATGGATCCTCTCATCCTCAGCCGGGGGGGCGCCCACGCGGCGGGGGGGCCGCGAGGCCCCCACCTGGAGCGTTTCACCAGTACATCAACCGGGCTGCCGACAGGAGGGAACGAGGGATCTGCATCCGTCACATGAAGTCCGCAAGGCCCATCTGCTTCTCCGGGGCGATGCCGAAGGTGGAATTGATGGCCATCTCCAGCACCGCGAGCCGCTGCCGGGTGTAGCCGGAGACCCCGTACTTTTCGCAGATCTTCCGAGAGATCTCCAGGTACTTCTTCACCGAGGCCTCGTGGATGGTGGGGAGGATCGATCCCCCGCACCGGGGGCACTTCCCTGCCAGGGGAACCCGCCGGTACTTGGAGTTGCACCGTGTGCACCGGACGGTCTGGTTGGAGAAAGCCCGCAGGTTGCCCATCAGGTCCGGGATGAAGTGGGTGGTGAGCACCCGCTCCGCCACGTCATCCGGGTCGACGGCCCGGATCTTGGCCGCAAGGGTGAGCATGGCCTCCAGCTTCTGCTGCATGGTCTCAAGAGCGGTGTACGTGGACTCCAGGGGCCCCGCCGAGATATCGGTGGTGTCATGGGTGAAGAGGAACCCCTCCAGCTGGGCGGGGGTGCCCAGCCGGTGCTCCACCCGGTCGATCTGCCCCTCCACCTCCCGGGGGTGGGTATTCCGGAGGGCGGCCAGGTAGAGATTCAGGGGGTAGCGGGGCCCCACGTCCAGGTTGTGGCTCTCCTTGTCAATCTCCGAGGGGTCGATCTGGCTCGTGATCATGAGCGGTGCGTCCATGGTGCCGCCCCGGTTCTCGGGCAGGTAGGCGCGGGAGAAGTTGACCAGGCAGTCGAGGAGCAGCATCACGCAGTCCTCGTCCCCGTCGCACTGCCCGGTGAAGATCCCCTCTGCCTCCAGGGTGTGCTCCCCCTCCACCGTCAGGCAGAAGACGGTGGGATCGGGGGAGGGGACCAGGTCGCGCTTCGCCACCCGCTCGGAGATCACCGCCCCTCCCGCGCAGACCGGGAGGCAGTCCCCCTCCTTCACCTCCATGGCACGGATCCGGCGGATGTAGCCCAGGTCCATGACGAGCATCGTGTGATCGGGGGTGACGGCCAGGCTCCTCCCCCGGGCGGTCTCGAAACGGATCAGGGCAGCGGGGGATTTATGGACAGAGACCGCCGTCACCCGCCGGAGGTGCAGGGTGCCCTGGGTGTCCACCGCCCGGACGTAGGCCAGTTCTTTCGGCGACGAGTAGTAGGTTCCCAGCCGGTCAAGGCCGGGGGAGCTCACGTCAAAGTTCTCGAGAACGAACTGCCGGATGGGCTTTTTCACCCACCGGGTCCCATCGGAGACGTCGATGCGGGTGTCGCCATGGAAGCAGTTCCGGCGCTTGGCGGCATGGAAGAACGGGTGGGCGTAGCCCACGTTGGCCCGGCTGAACCCCACCAGCCGCGCGAGCACACCGGCGCTCGTGTGGGGGGCGAGGCCCACCAGCAGGTGACCCACCAGGTCCTGCCGTGCGTTCACCCGGTAGAAGGGCGGGAGCCCGTAGCACTTCACCAGCAGCTCATCCAGGAACGCCGCCACCTTCACCAGGAACTCTCCGCAGGCCTCGGAGACCAGGATGTCCTGCGGGCGGAGCTCCAGCACCTGACTCCCTTCCGCAAGTTCTCTCCCGTGGATATCAGTCACGTACCCCAGCTCCCGCAGCCGTTCCACGGGCACCCCCACCTCGTCGGGCCGGAAATGAGTCAGGGGCAGGTCAATCATGTCGTACCGGATCGTGCCGTCCTTGAAGACAAAGAGGCCGTGGAGCGCCCGGAGGATCCCCTTCTCCACCGGTTCCACGGCCTTCTCCCGGGAGATCATGCCCCGGACGCCCTTCACGAGCACGGGAGCAGTCTCCCGGATGCCCAGCCGGTCCATGGCGGCCTGGAACTCCTCCTTCAGGTTCACCGTCACCCGCTGGGAGGAGGCGGCAGGGGCATCGCAGCGGGGACAGCGGTCCCCCTCCGTTTCCCTCCCGCACCGCGTGCACCGGAAGACGGGGACGGTGGAGCCCCCGCAGATGCACCGGTTCCGGAACTCCTTCCTCCCGCAGACCGGGCATCTCCGCTCACCGGCATCCACCTCGATGATCCCCTCGTGCTCTGTGAAGCCCCCCTCCCGCTTCACCATCGTCTTCCCCGAGGCCGCCTCCTGGAAGGATCGCCGCGATCCGCCGGATTCCCCCAGCGGGTAGAGGGAGTGGGGGGGCGGGGACATCTCCCGGGGCCGGGACTTCCCCGGCCTCCCCATCCGGCCGCCGATCCGGGTCCCTCCCCGGGGCCGGAGCTTCATCCCCGAGAGGTGAGAGGCCAGCGCAAGGGCATCACCCTTCGGGGCCCCGTTCCACTGCGGCCGCTTTTCGAGGTGCGGGGAGAGGCCCAGGCAGGCCAGCAGCACCGGGGGGCGGGCGACGTGGATCCGGTCGTCCTCCACCCGGAACTCCACCAGCAGCTCCTCCAGGGTCCTTTCGGTTTCCCCGGTGCGGGGTACCACGAGTTCCCCGTTCCTCATGCTTCCCGCCGAGGCAATGGCATCGGCGAGGGCCTCCATCTCCACCGGTGTGAGGTCCTCCCAGTAATACGAGAAGTCCGGGTGCAGGTAACTTCCGGTCAGGGCCAGCTCCATGGCGTGGAGCTCGGTGGAAGGTGCCGGGATCCCGTGCTCCTGCTCCCACCACTCCCGGCAGTAGCCGGCAGGCATCAGGGGGTGGTTGTTCTCCAGGAACTCACCGAAGGAGACCAGGATCTCACCCACGTCCAGGATGCGGTCCACCCGATCCCCCAGGCCCACGGCCTCTTCCAGGGAGTCGATCCGGTGCACCCCGCCCCCCTTCAACCGGACCGTGGGCCCCTCGATCGTGTCCACGGGCACTATCCCCGCCGCTTTCCCGGGCCGTTCCAGTTTCATCTGGGTTCCCACCGCCAGGAACCGGCCCAGTACCTCCATGGTGGCCGGATTCAGGCCTGCCGCGGCAAACCCGCTGTTCCGCGACCGCCCGTACCGGAGCCGGAACCCCCCCTTCCGCATCGGGTGGGCAAAGACCGGCCGGCCCGCGATGATGTCCCGCAGGTACTTGTCCCGGGGGGCGATCCCGCCGTTATCCTGATCCCCCTTCTTCACGGCTGCGCCGAAATCCTCCAGCCACTCCCAGCCGTCCAAGGCCAGTTTCTTCACGTGCTTCTGAAGCTTGGGGGCTTTCAACGCCAGCCCCTCGGCGATGACGAGGGCCATGCCGCCCCGGATGGCGTTCGTCTCCACCCGCTCCAGGTTCCGGTACCCGCTCACCTCCTCGTGCTCCGTGGCCTCCCCGTCGATGCAGACGGGGCAGTGCTCCACGATCTTCCGGATCTCCCCGTCGCCGGGCAGGTACTGGAGGCTCACCCGCGAGTGGTACTGCCGGATCTCCTCCACGTACCGGGCCACCTCCTCGGGCCGGGGGCGGTAGCGGTCGATCCCGAGAGCCCTGCGCACGTAGTCCCCCACCAGCACCGAGAGGGCCTGGGCGGTCCCCCCCGCGGACCGGATGGGCCCGGCATAGTAGATGCGGAGGTATTCTGTCCCGCCATCGTTCTTACCGAGGCCCACCTTGGCGATCCCTTCGGTGGGCGCCGCCACCACCCCCTCGGTGAGGACCGCCATGGCCGTCCGGATGGCGTGGTCCAGCACTTCCTCCCGACTGGTCTCGCCAAAGCG
>JAJRCY010000058.1 GCA_028678715.1 Methanomicrobiales archaeon
GTCGCGGGAGATGGCCCCCTCCACGTCAGAGGCACGCTCCGGGTCAAACCATATCCGGTGCACCCCGCAGTGGAGCACCGATGCCGCAATCCTTTTTTGGTTGGAGAGGTCACTCATCGCTGCCCGCCTCCTCTTCCTTCCGGGCTGCCGCCGGGCCGGGGTTCAGGATACGGAACCCTGCCTTCTCGGCCAGGTCCCGGATCTCGGCCCGTTTCCGGCCACCCACGGCTGCCGCGATTCTCACCGCATGCACGTTGGGGTCCAGGCCTGCCAACGCCGCGGGGGTGGCCACCACTATGTCTTCGTACCCGCTGGGGTGCAGTCCCCGGACCACTGCCGGCGACCCGTATCCCGGCCGGGGGTAGGGACCCTTGGCCCCGATCTTCCGGCGGAGCTTGTTGTGCCGGCCCTTGGGCTTCCTCCAGGTCTCGGCGAGGCGCTTCTTCACGTCCCTGCCGTACCTCCGGAACCGGGCCCTCTGCCCGTCCCGCACCCGGATCAGCCTCCTTGTTTCGTCAGCCATCGCCATCACGTCCTCTCCACGATGTAGACCCCGTCCTGGAAGACCCGGGGGTCCCGGTTGCGGATCCGGGTGGCGTGTTCGATGTTGGCCGCCGTCTTCCCCACCGTCTCCCGGTCAATACCCGTGAGGGTCACCTCGTCACTCCCGAGGGCAACCGAAACCCCGGGTTCGACCCGGGCAAAGCGGGTGGTCTTCTCGCCCAGGAAGTTGTGGACTTCGAGCGTGCTGCCCGCCATCTTCAGCTGGATGGGGAAGTGGCTGTACACCACCTTCATCCGGTACTGGTAGCCGTCGGTGACGCCCCGGCACATGTTGCGCACGTGGGCGGCGAAGGTCCCCACCATGGCCAGCAGCTTCTTCCGTTCCGATTCGGTGGAGATGGAGAGTTCCCTGCCCTGCACCGCCATCTGGATACCGGGGAAGTACATGTCCCGGGTAAGGGTCCCCTTCGGGCCTTTCACCGCGAGGGTGCTCCCCTCAAGTTTCACGGTGACGCCCTCCGGGATCTTCACGACTCGTATGATCGTCATTCTCGCCTCACCCCTAGTACACGTACCCCAGGAGCTCTCCGCCGATCCCCGCCTTCCGGGCGCTGTCATGGGACATGACACCACGGGAGGTGGAGAGGAGCAGGATGCCGAAGTTTTTCGCCGGCAGGAACCGGGTCTCCCACTGCTCCAACTCATCAACCTTCACATTGAAACGGGGATTGATGGCCCCGCACCGGTTGATGGTGCCGTTCAGCTGGACCCGGAACTGGCCCCCGCGCCGGTCATCGATGAACTCGAAGCCCGCGACGTAGCCGTACTCCTGCATGATCCGCAGCATTGCACCCAGGAGCTTGGAGGCCGGTTCGACGATGCAGTCCGGTTTCCCGGTGTCCGCGGCGTTCTTCATTGCCGTCATCGCGTCTGCGATGGGATTGGTTCGCGTCATAGCACTCCTCCGGTCAGTCCATCTTTTTGAAGCCCATCTTCTGGGCCCACTCGCGGAAGCACTGGCGGCAGAACATGATATGGTACCGCCGTACCAGCCCCTGTTTCCGGCCGCAGAGAAGGCACTGGTACGCGCCCCTTCCGAACTTCTTCAGCTGTTCGCCGCCCATGTCACTGCACCTCCACCTTGTATGCTTCCTGGAGGAACGAGATGGCCTCGTCCGCCGTCACCCGCTGTTTCCGGGGCAGCCGCCGCGGCATCACCTTTCTCCGTGCAACCCGCGCACCCGGGCGCTCCAGGACCACGTTCACGTCCATCCCGAAGATCCCGATGGCCGGATCATACGCCATGCCGGGGAAATCGGTGTGCTCCTCGATCCCAAAGGAGAAGTTCCCCTGTTTGTCAAATTGCGTCCGGGAGAGCTTCCGGTCGATGATCGAGAGGGCCGTCTCCATGAAGGCCGCCGCGGTCCCGCCGCGGAGGGTCACCTTGCACCCGATGGGGGCACCTTTCCGGACCGAGAACGCCGGCTGCGTGGTGCGGGCGATGGCCCGAACCGGGGTCTGGGTCGTGATCTGCTTCATCACTTCCTCGGCTTTCACCAGCTTCTCGCCGGAGTCGCCGACCCCCATGTGCACCATCACCTTTCCGATGTGCAGCTTCTGCATCGGGTTCATTCCTCAATCCCCCATGCCTTCATGGCCGGCGTCTCCCGGCCAATCATGAAGATGTAGTTGTCGATGGTGTCGAACCGGGCCTTCTCTGCGTCCTCCAGCACCACCCGGTTGGGGATGTTCCCCGGATTGGCCTGGATCTCCACGATCCTGCCAACGCGGCCGGAGTGCCGGCCGCCGATCACCATCGCCATGTGCCCGACCTGGAAGGGGAAGTGGTCCACGATCTCGAACCGCTTCCTTCCCTCCCCGCCGGACTCCAGGGAGAGGACCACCGAGTCGCGGGGGTGGTGTTTCTGCTCGCCCAGGATATTTGCCCCGTAGAGGAGGTTCAGCTGCACGATGCCGCCGGGAAGGATCGTCTTGTTCCGGATCTTCGAGAGGCGCGTCTTCGCGTCCTCCGGCGAGATCTCGATCGAGACGAACCGGCCCCGCTTGTTGAGCAGGATCCGGTACTGCTTGTTCATCTTCGGCACCGAGATGATGTCAAAGACACCGATGCCCTGGCGCGGATCCCTGCAGGGCTTGCCGTTCACCACGACATCTCCGGCATTCAGGATCTGCCGGACCTCCCTCATCGTGAGAGCCAGATCCATGTGGTCCCGAAGCCAGACCGCCACCGGCATGGCCTCCCGGTTGTGGGGGCCAGGTGCCGTCTTCACGATGTAGAGGTTGGTCTTCTTCTCGATGTGCCAGGAGTCGGGAGCCGTGTAACGCTTCTGGTAGTGGGACATCACTCGGCCTCCCCCAGGCGCTCCGCGCGCCTCGGGTCCTTCAGGTTCAGCTTGGTGATCTGGACATTGGACGGGTGCACCGGCCGGGGCACCTCGGTATTGTCCGCCTTCGTGAGGGTGATCCCGTGCACAATGAGCGTGCACCGGCCCACGTCCACCTCGTCCACCACGCCTTCTTCGCCCTTCGCGTCGCCCCGGAGGACCTTCACCGTGTCACCGGTCACCACCCGGAGCGACCGGCGCCTGTACTGCTCCCGGAGCTCCCGGGAGAGCGGGGCCGACAGGTAGTGGCCCTGGACATGGAGGGGTGCGGTGTAGCGGGCCTTTCTCTGCTTCCTCGGCTGGATACTCTTTGTCACTGCCATCTTCCGCACCTCACACGATGATGGTGGCCATGGAACCGATCTTGGGGAACCGCTCCGCCACTTCCCGGGCCACGGGTCCCTTGATCTCGGTCCCCTTCGGCTCGCCGGTCTCGTTCACGATCACGATGGCGTTGTCTTCGAAGGTGACCCGGAGCCCGTCGGGGCGCCGGAACTCCTTCTTCTGCCGGATCACAACCGCCTTCTCCATCTTCTTGCGCATCTCGGGGGTACCCTTCTTCACCGAGACGGTGGCGAGATCCCCGAGACCCAGCTTGGGCTGGCGCCGGCGGACACCGTGGTAGCCGTCCACGGAGATCACCTGCACCATGCGGGCGCCAGTGTTGTCTGCGCAGACCAGGCGCGAACCCGTGTTCAACGCCCGCGGGATGTGGGACTGCTTCGCCTTCATGGCCGCGTCACCTCCACCACCACAAACGCCTTGGTCTTGGAGAGGGGCCTGCACTCTGCAATGGTCACCTCATCCCCCTCCCGCGCTCCGATACACGGGGGATTGTGGGCATGGATCCGCGAGGTCCGCTTCTCAAACCGGTTGTACTTCCTCACAGGGTGGAGGTACTCCCGGGCCACCACAACCGTCCCCTTCATCCGATCGCTCACGACCTTGCCGGTGATCACCTGGCCGCGCACCGGCAAGCTGCCGTGAAACGGGCAGTTGACGTCACCGCACTCCTGTGCAGGAGGGGTGATATCCAGTCCGAGATTTTTTGCCATATATTCCCTCTATTTCCTCTTCTCTCTCGCAATTCTTCGCTCAGGCAGGGCCACGAGGGCCCGACCCGGAACCTGCACCTCTGACCCGTCGGGCAGGGTGAACCGGAAGACGCATGCCGCCTTCGCGACCCTCCTCACGCGGGTGCCGTTGTGCACCGCGATCATCTGACGGGTCTCGTCCACCACCGTGCCCGCAATGCCCACGAGGGCAGGGCTCGTGGCCTCCACCACCCGCACGTCGAGGCCGATGAGCTCATGCCGGGGCAGGTTCCGGGGCGTGATCATCTCATGCCCTCCTCGAGGTCTGCTCCGTGAGGATCCTGGCGATGGTTCGCCGGATCTCCCGGATCCGTCCCGGGTTCTCCTGGGAGCCGCCCGCAGAGCGTTTGCCGTACTTCTGGAGGAGCTCCACCTGCAGCTTCGAGAGCTGCTCCTGCAGCTCCACGTCCGAGAACTGGTGGACCTCCCTGGCACGGAATATCGCCATCAGAGATCCTCCTCGGGGATGTCGGGGACCGGCTCGGCTTCCGCCGCAAGTTCAGCCTCCACGTCCTCGCCGATCTCTGTGACCACGAGCTGTTTCGGCGCCTCCTTGATGGGCTCCTCCTCGGCCAGCCGGAAGTCGTCGGGGAGCTTGGCGCCCGGGGGCACGATGCGCACCTGCACGCCGATGACCCCCAGCTTCTTGATGGCGATGGCATAGCCCCGCTCCACGATCGTCCGGCTCGGTTCCCCGGCGTGCTTGATGTAGCCCCGGATGAACTTCTGGGTCCGGGCGCGGGGACCAGTCAGTTTCCCGGCAATGATCACCTCGCACCCCAGGGCTCCTGCCTCCATCACCCGGGTGATGATGGACTGGCCTGCCTTCCGGAAGTACCAGCCCCGCTCGATGGCGTTCGCCAGCCGCTCGGCCATGATCTGGGCATTGAAGTTGGGATTCGCCACCTGCTGGACGTCGACCTGCGGGGATTCCACCCCGTAACCGGTGGCCAGGTCCTGGGTCAGCTGCCGGATCACCTTCCCCCCCTTGCCGATGACGATCCCCGGTTTCTCGGCAAAGATCGTCACCTGGGTCCCCAGGGGGGTGCGGGCGATGTCCATGCCGCCGAACCCCGCCCGCCGGAGCTCCTTGGTCAGGTACTTCTCCACGCGGGCGCGGCGGACCCCTTCGGAGATGAACTTGCGCTCCACTGCCATCACTCCACCTCCTTCACAATGATCTCGATGTTCACCCGCTCGCGCCGCTTCGGTGTCGCCCTGCCCATGGCCCGGGGCATGTAGGAATCGAATCCCCGCCCGCGGTTTGCAGCGACATGGACGATCTTCAGGTTGGCGGCATCCAGGCCGGTGTACTCCGCGTTCTTCTTCACCGACGCGAGGACTCGGAGGTAAGCGCGGGCAGCCTTCTCGGGATACCGGCCGCCGCACCATTTCGTGAGGCCGCGCTTGTGAGCCACCTTCTTGTTGAACCGCCGGAAGGGGATCGCCTTCTCGAGAGCCACCACCTGCTCCAGGTACCGGATCGCCTCGTCGGCGTTCATGCGCCGGATGAATCGGGCGATCTCGATCGCATGCTTGGGAGAGATGTCCACCTCGTTGGCTTTCGCCCGGGCAAACTCCTCCCCCTGCACCTGCATTGTATATCCTGTCTTCGCCATGGCCATCACTTCAGCGGTACGTACTTGCTCGACCGGGTCGCCCCGATGCCGGCCGCCCCGTGGGCAACCTTATGGCGGGTCAGGGCAAACTCGCCCAGATAGTGGAAGACCGACTCCGGCTGGATGTCCACCTTCTGGAAGTCCTTGCCGTTGTGGATCTCCAGGGAGCGCCCCACCATCTCCGGCATGACCACCATGCTGCGCAGGTGGGTCCGGATCTTCTCGTCGCCGCCCCGCACCCGGGTGAGGAGGTCCTCCTCGTCCCTGGTGAGGCCGCGCACGAATTTCCGCCGTACCCGGGCAGGCATGAGCGGAATCAGCTCAGAGGAGGCCATCCCTTTCAGCTCCTCGATGGTATGGCCGCGGTAGGTGAACTCTTCCCTCCGCCGGGGCATCCGTTTCTGCGTCTTCTTCACCATGCGTCTTCCCTCACTTCTTCTTCCTGCCTGTCCGGCGTGCTGCAATCAGGCCCACCTTGCGGCCGGGGGAGGTCCCCCGGGCAACGGTCTTGGGCCTGCCGGCGTGCTGGTGTCCCCCGCCGCCGAACGGGTGATCGATCACGTTCATGGCCACGCCGCGGACGATGGGCCACTTGGA
>JAJRCY010000059.1 GCA_028678715.1 Methanomicrobiales archaeon
CGCCTGCGGCTACGGCCCCATCGCTGCCATGGTGCTCGCGGCAAAAGGACTGGGTGCACGGAAGGCTGAGCTCCTCCAGTATACCACCAGCGGGGACGTGACCGGGGACCGCGGCCAGGTGGTGGGGTACGCGGCCATCGCGGTGATGTAGGTGGCAACGTGGTCTGCGCCGGGGAAGGTCTTTCTCTTCGGCGAACATGCGGTGGTGTACGGGAAACCCGGCCTCGCCATGGCCATCCAGCCCCGGGTTCAGGTGACCGTCCGGAAGGCGCGGCACCCGGCCCGGCCCCGGTCCTCCTACATCCAGGAGTGCTTCCGGGAGACGGGGGTCCGGGGCACCGTCTTCATCCGGTCCCAGCTCCCCAGCGCCTCGGGGCTGGGATCGTCAGCCGCCGTCACCGTGGCCACGCTCTGCGCCATCAACGAGGAGTTCGAGCGCGGCTACACCCGGGAGCAGATCGCGGATCTCGCGTTTGCCATCGAGAAGAAGGTGCAGCAAGGCCGGGCCAGCCCGACGGACACCTACGTCACCTCCTTTGGCGGTCTCGTGCTGATCCACGGATCGGAACGACGCAGGCTCCCGCCCCGGAACATCCCGCTTGTCGTGGGGAACAGCCGCGTCTCCCACAACACGGGAAAGATGGTGGAGCGGGTGGCCCGCGAGCGGGAGATCCGGCCCGCCATGGTGAACCCGGTGCTGGAGGCCATCGAGGCGGTGACCCGTGAGGCCCTGGACGCCCTGCAGAACCCCCACGAGCTGGGCCGGCTCATGAACATCAACCATGCGCTCCTGGAGGCCATCGGCGTCGGCCACCCGGCCCTCTCGCGCCTGGTGCTGGCCTCCCGGGCGGCCGGGGCCTACGGCGCCAAGATCACGGGGGCGGGCGGCGGCGGCTGCATGATCGCCCTCACCCCGAAGCGGGCGAGGGGCCGGGTGGCGGGTGCCATGGAGTCCTGCAATGCCCAGGCCATCGTGACCACCATCGACACCGAGGGTGCACGGAGGGAAACGCATGCCTGACCGCGTGGTCGTGAAGCTCGGCGGATCGGTGATCACCGAAAAAAGTGGGCCCTGCCGGATCGACAGGCGGCGGCTGGAGGAGATCAGCCGGGCCATCTCAGGGCGGAACAAGGTACCGCTCATCCTGGTCCACGGGGCGGGCTCCTGCGGGCACCCGCAGGCACAGCGCTACCGGCTCCAGGATGGGGTGGACGGGGCGAACCGGAAGGGCATCGCCATCACCCATGCCGCGGTGGCACGCCTGAACCGGGCGGTGGTGCAGGCGCTGCGGCGGGAGGGCGTGGAGGCCGAAGGGATCCACCCCCTGCACCTCTGCGTGGCAGAGAACGGGCGAATCGCCTCCCTTCCCCTCGAACCCCTGGAGCGCCTGCAGGGGCTGGGAATCACTCCTGTGCTTCACGGCGACGTGGTGACGGACCGTGCCCGGGGGGCATCCATCGTCTCCGGCGACCAGCTGGTGACCTGTCTGGCAACCGGCCTGCGGTGCTCCCGTGTGGGGGTTGCCACCGACGTGAAAGGGGTGCTCGGGCCGGGCAGGAAGGTGGTGCCCCGGATCGATGCCGCATCGGTTCGGGACCTGGCCATCGGCGGGTCGGGGGCCAGCGATGTGACCGGCGGGATGAGGGGGAAGGTGGAGGAGCTGCTGCTGCTTGCGGAGCAGGGGATCGAGTCCCACGTCTTCCACGTCTCCCGGATCGGTGCGTTCCTTGACGGGAAGGACCACGGCGGCACCATCATTGGAGGGAGATAACGCATGGCAAAGGACGAACTGACATCGCCGCGGAAACTGGACCACATCCGGATCTGCCTGGAGGAGCAGGTGGAGGCAGGGAACCCGGGATTTGCCGACGTGCACCTGGTGCACTGTGCCCTCCCCGGCCTGAGCCTGGACCGGATCGACACCTCGGTCCGGTTCCTGGGCCACCACCTCCGCTCCCCCCTCTTCATCGCCGCCATGACCGGGGGGCATCCCTCCACGACGGTGATCAACCGGAGGCTCGCTGCCGCGGCCGAGCACTTCGGGATCGGTATGGGCGTCGGGTCCCAGCGGGCAGCCCTCGAGCACCCCGAGCTGGAAGGGAGCTTCACGGTGGTCCGGGAGGAGGCGCCGACAGCGTTCCTCTGCGCCAACCTGGGCGCCGTCCAGCTCCGGGACCACGGGATCGAGTGGGCGGACAGGGCGGTGGAGATGATCGACGCCCAGGCGCTCTGCGTGCACCTGAACTTCCTGCAGGAGGCGATCCAGCCCGAGGGAGACCACGACGCCACCGGGTGCCTGGAGGCCATCCGGGATCTCTGCAGCGACTTCCGGGTGCCGGTGATCGCGAAGGAGACCGGGGCCGGCATCTCCCGGGAGACGGCGGAGCTCCTCTGGGGAGCCGGCGTTGCTACCATCGACGTGGGAGGCGCCGGGGGCACCTCCTGGGCGCTCGTCGAGTCCCTCCGGGCAACGGACGAAGGGGCCGCACGGCTGGGCCGGCGGTTCGCAGCCTGGGGCATCCCCACGGTGGTGAGCCTCTGCGAGGTGGCCGGGACCGGCGGCCCGGTGATCGCGACCGGCGGGGTCCGGAGCGGGATGGATATGGCAAAGGCAGTGGCCCTGGGAGCGGACCTCTGCGGGATGGCGCTCCCGCTCCTGCGGCCGGCCGTCGAAGGCGGGGAGCAGCTCTCAGCAGCCGTGACAGGCCTGCAGGCAGAGCTGCGGACGGTGATGTTTCTTTCGGGTTCCCGATCGGTGGCAGAGCTGCACCGGGCACGCACCTGGGTCACGGGGAGCACGCGACAGATGACAAAGAAAATGAGAGGAGACTAACATTCATGGAAATCGAAATTGTGGCAGTGGGCGGGTATGATGAAATGGGACGGAATATGACTGCCGTCCGCTGCGGAAAGGACATTGTCATTTTTGACATGGGGCTTCGCCTGGACCAGGTGATGATCCACGAGGATGCTGAGATCGAGAATATGCATTCCCTGGACCTCATCCAGATGAAGGCGATCCCTGACGACACGATGATGAACACGGTGGAGGGGACGGTGAAGGCCATCGTCTGCACCCACGGACACCTGGACCATATCGGGGCTGTGACCAAGCTGGCCCACCGGTACAATGCCCCCATCATCTCCACCCCCTATACGATCGAACTGATCCGGCAGCAGATCCAGGGCGAGCAGAAGTTCGGGGTCAACAACAAGCTCTTTGCTCTCCGGGCCGGGCAGCGCTACACCATCTCGGGCACCGTCATGCTGGAGTTTGTCCGGATGCAGCACTCCATCATCGATACGGTGATGGCGGTGCTCCACACCCCCCACGGGGCCATCGTCTATGCGAACGACTTCAAGCTGGACCGGACCCCGATCATCGGCGAGCCCCCGGACTTTGCCCGCCTGCGCCAGCTGGGCAAGGAGGGGGTCCTCGCCCTGATCGTGGAGAGCACCAATATCGATATCAAGGGGCGGACCCCCAGCGAACGGGTCGCCCGGGACCTGCTCCGGGACGTGATCACCAGCTACGAGGACGACAAGTCGGCGATCCTTGTCTCCACCTTCTCCTCCCACATCGCGAGGGTGAAGACGATCGCCGAGTGCGCCCACGAGATCGGACGCAAACCGGTGCTCCTGGGCCGGTCCATGGAACGGTACTCCTCCACGGCCGAGCAGATGAAGCTCGTGGCCTACCCCGGCACCCTCTCCATGTTCGGCAACCGCCGGACGGTGGAGCGGACGATGCGCCGGATGATCAAAGCCGGGAAGGAGAAGTTCATGCCCATCGTCACCGGCCACCAGGGCGAGCCCGGGTCCATCCTGACCCGGATAGCTCTCGACGATACCCCCTACAAGATCGACAAGGGGGACAAGATCCTCTTCTCGGCCAGGGTGATCCCCAACCCCCTGAACTTCGGCCAGCGCTACATGGTGGAGACCCGGCTCCGGATGCGGGGGGCCCGGATCTTCGATGACCTCCATGTCAGCGGGCATGCCTACCGGGAGGATCACTACGAGCTCCTCCACCTGCTGGACCCCCAGCACGTGATCCCGTCCCACGGGGGCCTGGACCATACCGGGGCCTACGTCAGCTTTGCCGAGGAGGTTGGCTACAAGTTCGGGAGCGACCTGCACGTCCTCCGGAACGGCCAGCGGGTCCAGGTGGCCAGGTAGGGGGTCCGGAGATGGAGCTGCAGGACTATCTGAAGAACGTGGTCCAGGATATCGACCTGATGATCATCCGTTACTTCGGCCACCCCTACGGGCCGCTGCAGGAGGCCTCCGCCCACCTCCTGTCGGCCGGGGGCAAGCGCCTGCGCCCTGCCGTCTGCCTCCTTTCCGCCGACGCCGTGAAGGAGGGGTCTTCCTTTGACGTGGCCCCCGCGGCCCTCGCCCTCGAGCTGATCCACACCTTCACCCTGATCCACGATGACATCATGGACCATGACGCCGAACGCCGGGGCGTCCCGACAGTTCACACCCTCTGGGACGAGTCCACCGCCATCCTGGCCGGGGACGTGCTCTATGCCCGGGCCTTCGAGTTCCTCTGCCGAACTCCCGCTCCCGACAACGCCCGCGTGCGGGCCGTCACCCTCCTCGCTGACACCTGCAACGACATCTGCGAGGGGCAGTATCTGGACATGTCCTACGAGGTGAGGGACGATGTCACCGAAGTGGAGTACCTGGACATGGTGAGAAAGAAGACGGGCGCCCTCTACGCCGCCTCGGCGGCCATCGGCGCCATCATGGCCGGGGGGAAGCCGATGCAGGTCGATGCCCTGTTCCAGTTCGGCATGTCGGCCGGGATCGCCTTCCAGATCCAGGACGACCTGATCGACCTCATGGCACCTTCCTCCGTCAGCGGCAAGGACCGGGCCTCTGACATCCGGCAGGGGAAGCAGACCCTTGTCTCCATCAAGGCCCGGGAGGCCGGGATCGACCTCACCCCGTACCGGAAGACTCTCTCTGACCCCGAGATGGACGCCCTGATCGCCCGGCTGGAGACCGCCGGGGTGATTGCAGAGGTTCGGGAAGCCGCCGAGAACATTCTGGAGCACGGCCGGTCCGTGCTCACCATCCTGCCCGGGAGCGACGAGCGGCGGCTGCTCTTTGAACTGGGCGAGTACTTCGTCACCCGGGGGTCCTGAATGGAGGGGGACCTGCGGGAGATCCTCTTTCGCTACGCTCTCCAGAACGCGGTCAAGTACGGCGACCTCCCCAAGCCCTCCACCGTCCTTGCCAAGGTGATGGGCACCCACCCGGAGCTCCGGCCCCGGGTAAAGGAGATCGCGAAGCTCCTCCCGGAGGTGATCCCCCGGGTGGCGGCAATCCCGGCGGACCAGCGCCGCGATGCTCTCGCGGCCCTCGATCCGGCCCTGGTCCGCGAGCTCTCGGAAACAAAGGAGCAGAGGAGGGATCTGCCGCCCCTGGAGGGTGCCGGCGGAGGCGTCGTGATGCGGTTCGCCCCCAATCCCAGCGGTCCCCTCCACCTGGGGCACGCCAGGGCAGCGCTCCTCAACGATGCCTACGTCCGGCGCTACGGCGGGAAGTTCGTGCTCCGGATCGAGGATACGGATGCGAAGCGGGTGGACCCGGCCGCCTACGACATGGTCCGGGAGGACATCGCGTGGCTCGGTCTCGCCGTCCACGACGTGGTGTTCCAGAGCGACCGGCTGGATACCTACTATGACTACGCCCGGCAGCTGATCGAGCGGGGTGGCGCCTACCTCTGCACCTGCGAGGGGGACATGTTCCGGGACCTGAAGCTCGCGAAGAACGCCTGCCCTTGCCGGGACCATACTGTCGAGGAGAACCTGGCGCTCTGGGATGCCATGCTTGCCGGGGAATACGGCGAGGGCACCATCACCATGCGGGTGAAGACCGACCTCTCCCACCCGGACCCGGCGATGCGGGACTTCTCGGCCTTCCGGATCGTGGCCTCCCCGCCCCATCCCCGGGTGGACGCGCTCGTCTTCCCGCTGATGAACTTCTCGGTGGCCATCGACGACCATCTGCTGGGGATCACCCACGTGATCCGGGGCAAGGACCACATCGCGAACACCGTCCGGCAGAGCTACCTTTTCGGCTACTTCGGGTGGGAACCACCGGTGTACCGGCACTACGGCCGGATGGGGATCGAGGGCGTGGTCCTCTCTACCTCCCAGATGCACAGGGGCATCGAC
>JAJRCY010000060.1 GCA_028678715.1 Methanomicrobiales archaeon
GAAAACCGCGGGATTGCGGCCGAGAAAAAATGTAGGGTTAGTGGCGCCGGAGCACCAGGAGTGCAACTGCACCGAGGCCAATGAGCGCGATCACGGCACCGAAGCCGGGCTGCGGCTTGGCGGTGGTGGCGACCGCAGTGGTCTCAACGGCAGTTGTTACAACGGTGACGGGGGCAGTGGTCACTGGCGTGGTTGCGACAGTGGTCGGTATACCCTCAATCACGTTGAAGGTGGTGGTCGCGGTCTGGCTCGGCTGGATCGACTCGGCCTTCACCAGATACTCATCCGGCTTGAAGGTTGAGGCGTCCACATCGAACGAGAACGTGTTGTAGGTGTCACCCTTGACAACAGTGACCGTGCCGGATGAACCGCTGAACTCGCCGCTCTGCGTCTTCTCGGTCGGCTTGAACGAGGAGGATACCACGTCCATCAGGATCTCGTCACCCTCGGCGAGGTTGGTGGTACCGGTGATCGTGAAAGTGTCACCGACGTACTTGTCGCCAACGGTGTCGATGTGGATCCAGGGCTCTTCGATCATCACGGAGAGCTTGGTGTAGGTGTCGTCCACGTTCGGGGAGTTGAGCGCGTCAATGAGCGCGGTTGCGGCATCAGGTGCCTGCAGACCGGTGATGCGCACGTAGATACCAGACCCGCCTCCCGACTTACCCCAGGTTCCGAGGAGCGAGCTGGTGTTGAAGAACGCGGTACAGGAGGTGCCGGCAGCGTCGGAATCAATGTCCTTGATGCCGTTCATCATCGGGTGCTGGACGACCATGAAGTACTGGCCTGCGTACAGGTTCTCGGTGTCGCCCCGCTCCAGCTTGTACTCGTAGCTTGCGTCAGTCTTGACGCTCGCCGAGTTGGCGCAGCTCCGGTAGTTCTTGCCGAAGATCCAGACGTACACGTTCGCGGGCTTGCCTTCTGCAGTGCCGCGGATGTACAGCTTGTCACCCTTGGCAAGCGTGTTGGTGCTCGCGGCTGCAGTGACGAAGGGTTTCTTCAGGACAACGGATGCGGTCGAGTACTCGATGCCCGAGAGGTCTCCCTTGTTCTTGGCTTCCGCAGCGGCGTATACCGTGTAGGTACCCGCATCAAGGGTCCGGTTCAGGTCCGACGTGTCCCACTTGAAGGACCAGGTGTCATCAGTGTTGACGGAGACTTCCTTGAATGTCGTGAGATCGTCACTGACCGCTTCGAAGTAGACATCGTCAATGCGCACACCATCGGTCCCGAGGTTCGGGCCCGTCAGGAAGAGGTACACGAAATCGCTGTCGGTGTTGGTGCCGCTCAGCTTGATCGTCTCTCCCATGTAGTAGGTACCGGTGCCCTCATAGGTCAGGGTCACGGTTCCCTTCTCGACAGTGACATCCACCGTGTCGTACTTGGAGGAGTCGAAGGGATCAATGACCTTCATGGTGTACTTCTTGTCGTCGGTGGCCGAGGACGTGTTGAACTCAACAGATCTGGTTCCGTCAGCTGCCGTCGTCACACTCCCACCGGTCGGTTCCGAGGTGGTTCCAGCCGTGTAGTCGTTCACAAAGGCTGCGACGGTCGCCTGACCCGCGGAGGTCGTGTTGTACACGAAGCTCTGGCCCGGAGTCACGAGCGGGGGTTTCTTGTTCGTGGCAACCGAGACGGCCTTCACATAGAAGTAGTAGACCTTCTTGGACTCGCCGGTGATGGTCACGACAAAGGTCTTCCCGCGGACGACGCTCTCCTTGTTGGTGGTGATCGTCAGGGGCTTCGAGAGCACAGTGAAGGTCACCGCGTTGGAGTTGGGCGCCTGGCTCGTGAACGTGCTGCAGTTCCACTTCAGCAGGGCACTGTAGGTACCCGCTTCCGCACCGGTGAGGTCGATGGCTCCACGGCCGGACTGGTTCGGTCCCGTGTCGGTGTAGAACTCAGGCCCGGTCACGTTGAGGAGCGAGAGCTGGATGTTCTGGAACTCGCGGATCTTTGCCCCGCCGGGGGTGGTCATCTCGATATCCAGCTGACCAACCGCGACACCGCTCTCCTTGAAGTAGGCTGCGACTTTCGACGCACCGATCTTGAAGGCAAGGGTGGCGTCTCTCGTAACACTCTTCCCGTCAACGGAATCCGGGTGGGAATTGTTCAGCACGACGCCGAGTGTGGCTTCGGGCATGTAGATCAGAACGGACTTGTTGGCATCTACAATAGATCCAACAGCCGGGTGATAGGTACCATACTGCCCGTTGACGGCTGCGTTGAGCACATCGAAACTGGCTGTATTGGTAATTTCAATCCGGTTCAGCTCGTTCTGGTCTACGGTACTGTCCCACTTCACGAGCGACGTGGGAAGGGTAGCTGGCCCAAGGCCAGAGACCGTAAGGGCCGCGATATTCAGGCCCGTTTCATACACGAAAATGCCATCGCCCGAGGCGATCGTCTTGATGCTGCCTGTGTCTCCACGGGCTGCAACGGGTGCAGCCAGCAGCGCGACGAGAACGATCGCGGCAATGACTATGCTAATCTTACTCTTCATTCTATTCCTCCTTACATTCATTTGCAGTCTCACGGGCAAGCGACCACGCAGTATTCGGCATTTGCCGAATAACGATTCACCATGCCCGATACTCCGATTTAACGGAATATGACTCAATATTTGGAAATGGGGTATTATATCTTTTGTGGTCGAAAATCCGGCGGTGCTGCGACGGGAAGGCCCGGATCATGGATTAATACTAAGGAACCGGAGGGGCTTTGTTCGGGGCCGGGACCCCGCGGACCAGTAGCTCCGGTACCCGGTACAGCGCAGGCAGGGAAGAAGGTATGGACGCCCTTTCCACCCGGTATCGGCACCCGGGATCCGTCGGGGGACCTCCCCTGCCCCGAACCCCATTCCCATCCTTTAATGCCCCCCCGATCCCACATTCCTCCATGAGGATCATCGCAGCACCCTCCCTCGGCCGGGCCCACGAGCTGGCCGTGAAGATGGTGCTCGAAAAGGGCTGGACTCTCGTCACCGAGAACGGCGAGGCCACGGTTGAGTTCGAGGAGATGGGGATCCGGGTCGAGACGCCCTTCGCTGAACCCATGGCCAGCCCCTGTTCCCGGTTCCAGCGGAGGTTCCTGGAGAAGTACGCAGAGGACCTGCTGAACGGTTCAGCGGCCCAGTTCGAGTATGACTACCACAGCCGTCTCTTCGACTGGGGCCAGGGCCTTTCCCGTTCCGCGACAGCGATCCACGCCGACCAGATCGGCTACATCACCCGGAAACTGGCCTCCTCTCCCGTCTCCCGGAGGGCGGTGGCCGTGACATGGAACCCGCCGGTCGACGAGGAACTGGATGACTGCCCCTGCCTCCAGCTGGTCCAGTGCGTGGTCCGGAACGGTGCCCTCCACCTGAAGGTGGTCTTCCGTTCCAACGACATGCTCAGCGCCGCGGGGGCCAACATGTTCGCCCTTGCCCATCTCCAGAAGTCCATCGCGGACCGGCTGGGCCTCCCCTGCGGCTCCTACACCCACATCTCCCTCGTCCCCCACGTATACTACCGGCGGGATCTCCACGAGCTCGAGGCCTTCTGCCGGAGGGGAGCCGAAATCCGTCCGGTGGAGGAGGTGTGCCGGTCCTGCGGGAGATGCCCACACGGGGCTGTGGGCCGGTGATTCCTGCACCCTGCCACGGCGGAGCCGGGGATTTCCCGCTCTCCGTCACCTTAATGAGCGGCCAGGAAGAAGAAATGAGGGAGCAGCCCGGTAGTGTAGCGGTCAATCATGCGGGACTCTGGATCCCGCGACAGCAGTTCGAATCTGCTCCGGGCTATCGGACATTTTTCCCTTGTGCCTAACCCCCCCGTCATCCCGCCCCATCACCACCCTCTTCACCGGGTCAGGCCAGGAACGCGGCGATGAGCCCGGAGAGGAAGACACCATCGAAGGTCCCTGCCCCGCCGATGGAGACGAGGGGGGCGCCCAGCTCCCGGATCCGGTGGAGGTTCAGGAGATCCGCACCCAGGATCGTTCCCAGGGTGCCGCTCGCGTACGCGATGATGGGTGCTCCCATCTCGGGAGACCCGGCGAGCGCCGAGAGGGCCAGGCCGCAGAGGAGGGCGGTGAGCGGGGGGATGAAGAAGGGGGTCATGATCCCGAGGCCCCGTACCGGCCGGGAGGTCATCTTGGTCACCCCTGCCACAACGAGCATGCCCAGCAGGGAAAAGCTGAGCACGAGTGTTCTTCCCGTCATGGCCACCGACTGGAAGAGAAGGTAGGCAGAAATCAGGAGCGGCAGCACGGCCCCGCCAACATTGACCGCGATCGTGGTGGTGGGGGTGGAGACCGGAATCCGGTAGAACATGCCGAAGAAGTGGTCATACCGGGTCTGGATCACGATGGGATGGCCCTGGATGGTGGTGAGGGGGATGTTCACAAAGGATCCGACAAGGGTCACCCCCAGGATCAGGAGTACCTCCCTCCACGAGAAGCCCAGCTTGGCGAAGGTTGTGCCGATGAGGGAAAGGATGAGGAGGGGCACGACAAGCAGGAAGACCCCCACCAGGAGGAGGAGCATGACGAAAGTGAACGGGTTGAAGAGGTACCGGTGCTGCATCACAGGGGAGTGGGCTGCCGTCCTATTTGACCCCTTCGCAGACGAGGGCACGGTGGTCCCGGTGGTACGGGTCCAGGGGCACGACGGCCTTCAGCCGGTAGGAGGGCGAGATTTCCTCGATAACGCCCCGGGTGACCTCGTCGGGATCCGCGGTGGTATCGATGGACCGGGTCTTCACCATCAGGAGGAGGAGACCCCCTTCTTTCAGGAAGACCCGGTGGGCGCTCGCGATCTCTGCCTGGCAGGGGGAGGCCACGTCCTGATAGAGGAGATCCACCCGCTCCAGGAGGGGCGCGTACTCCTCCGGCCGGGTCGCGTCCCCCATGATGGAGACGATGTTCCCGCGCTGCCGTGCCAGCGAGAGGAGATCCTGCATCGGCCGGGGTGCAATCTCCACGGCATACACGCACTCCACGTAATCGGCGATGTGGGAGACAGTGGTGCCGTGGGCGGCGCCCAGGTAGAGCACCCGGAGGGAGGGCGGAAGGTCCACCCCGTACCCCAGGTGGGCGAGGGCAGCAAATTTCGAGCGGTAAGGATCCCACACCCGGTGGCCCCGGAGCATCCGCTCGCCGTAGAGGCTCCGGTCGCCAGGGGAGACCAGCACGCCATTGATCCAGATCATGTGCCCCTCCCCGCACGCCGGACCGCTTCATCCGCCTTCTTCAGGAACTCCTCGTCCCGCGTACCCCGGTACCGGTCCAGCCGGGCGGCGATGGCCAGGCGGGCGGCCAGCGTCCGGGCCACCTTTCCCCTCCGGCCCCGGGGGGCATTGTGGACCCGGTGGTGCTGGTACAGGATGCCGTGCTTGGGAGGGGGCGACCCGGTCCTCAGGTGGGCAAAGAGGGCTGCCCGGGCCCCCAGTACCTGGAGGGAGGCGGCCGGGAGCCGTGCCAGGGCATCCAGGGAGCCCGCGGCGGAGAGCAGCCGGGCGGCCACGAGGCCGCCGACGAGCGCCGTGCAGTTGGGCAGAATCTCCCCGGCGCTGGCGGAGACCTCCTGCACGAGCGCAGCCCTGGCGAGCGCGAGGCCGTCCACCGAAGCGATGACGGAGGCCCGGGCACCCTCTGCCCGGCCGCGGGCCTGCTCAAGGGCCCGGCGGGGCGCTGCTTCCCGGGGCTCATCCCGGGGGCCGGGGTGCAGGGCCAGATCCCACTCCTGGAACCGTTCGGCCACCAGGTTTGCCGCCCGGTCCACGTCCTCCAGCATCCGCACCTTCTGGATCAGGACCGCGTCCCCCCGGGCGTACCAGTCCTGGATCTTTTGTTCGGCAAGGAACGAGGTCACCTCCCGGAGGCGGGCAAGGTAACCGGCCCGGTCCTTGACGGCCCCGCACTCCTCTGCCTGTTCCCACCGGAGGGGGACGAATCCTTCCATCCCTGTGGCGAGGGTGGAGACCCGTGCGGCAAGGGCGGGGGCATCCCCCTCGGCCCGGATGCACCCGCTCTCCGTCACATCGCCGAACCAGTACCGCTGCATGCTGTATGTTATGTGGGCCCTCCCGGACGATATGCGTGGTCCCTTCTTCCGGAGCATGCCCATGCGCCACGTCGCTGGATCAGAGGACCACCACTCCCAGGGAGAGGAGCATCACCGGCACCATCACGGCGCCCATGCA
>JAJRCY010000061.1 GCA_028678715.1 Methanomicrobiales archaeon
CTGGACGATACACCGGATGAGTATCCTGCCACGGATGCGCATCAGCGGCTCGCTACAAAAATAAGTGGAGGTGAAGAGGCATATATGAATGGGACTTCGCAGTGACCGGTCATATGAGGAATCTCAACGACCCCATCGAACTGGTGTCTCTTCTTGTCACCTTCCATGACGAGAGATACAAGCAGATCTATGACCTCCTGAACCGGAGCTGGATGACCGAGGAGGAGCTGGAGAAGGCGGTGGGGGAGGACTGCGTGGCCGACTGCCTGGCGGTCCTCAAGAAGGGGAACCTGGTGGAGGAGCAGTGGCGGATGCCCGAGCCCGGCAGCACACCGGCACGGGAGTACCGTGCCATGTACACCCGGTTCCGTGCCAACTTCCAGTGCAACATGACCGACCTGGCCGAACTGATCCACATCGCGTTCTCCAATGAGGAGGAGCTTGCCCGCATGGTGGATAAGATCGAGGACGAGATCCGGCGCGGCAATACCTCCATCAACGACCTGGGGCGGAAGTTCGGCGTCTCCCAGATCGTGATCCGCGGCCTTGCCAAGCGGATCCCCCACCTGGATGTCAGGGGGCAGGGAATGGTGCTTCTCCCGCATGACAAACGATGATCCCCTCTCCCTTCTCCTGCGGTCAAAGAGCGAGATCACCCGTTTCCAGATCCTTGTCGAGATCGCCGCCAACCAGCCGGCGGTCCGGCAGCAGGAGATCGCCCAGAAGCTGGGCGTGACCCCCCAGGCGGTATCGGAGTACATCCGGGAGCTGGTGGAGTCCGGGCACGTGGGGGCCCACGGGCGGGGCCGGTACGAGGTCACCCGGCCCGGGATCGAGTGGGTGCTGAACCACGCCGAGATCCTGGAGTCCTATGCCCGCCACATCCGGCGGGACGTCATCCACCAGGTCTCGGTCTGGACCGCGGTTGCTGACGAGGACCTGCGGGAAGGCGAGACCGTGGGGGTGTACATGAAGGGCGGGTGGCTCTACGCCGGGCGGGAGGAGCGGTCCGCCACCGGTGTCGTGACCATGGATGCCGCCGCCGGGCAGGACGTGGGCGTTGCACGCCTGAACGGGATCATCGACCATCGGGAAGGGCGCATCCATGTCTGCAAGGTGCCCCGGGTGGAGCGGGGGGGATCCCGGCGGGTGCAGATCGCCCTCCTGCGGGAGATCGCGGACCGGGTCTCCATCGTCGCCGCTGTGGGGCTGGAGGCGGCCGTTGCCCTGGCCGCCGCGGGGAGGAAGCCGGACATGTTCTTCGGTTCCCGGGAAGGGGTCATCGAGGCGGCCTTCCACGGACTGGAATGCGCCATCGTCATCGTGGACGAAGAGTTCACGGATTTCCTGAAGCGGCTGGAGGGCGCAGGCCTCGGGTACACCATCCACGACCTGACGGCGCCATGAGGGTGATCGTGCACCCCCAGCGGGGCTCCTACAAGCTGCTCTGCATGGAGGGCGGAAGGGTGGCCGCCGTGGGGGAGGTGGAGCTGTACGAGACGCCGCGGGGCTTCCGGCCGAAGCACTACCAGGTCCGGAAGGCCGGGTCCCGGCACGGGAAGGCCGTGCCCACGAAGGAGGCTGTCGCACTCCTGCGATCCTCGGACGTGGTCCTCACCCGGCCGGATCCTGACTGGGAGTCCTTTCTCCAGGATCACCAGGTTCCGGTCCGTACCGTTCCCTTCTGCCGGATCTGCCTGCTGGAGGACCGCATAACCCCCCTGGACCCCGCCACCCGGGTGGCAACCGGGAAGGAGTGGATCTGCCCGGACTGCGCGAGGAAAGAGGTGAGGAGGGAACTCGGGTACTTCACCCGGTTCGGCAGGATCCCGATGCGGTACATCGAGGAGCTGCTGGAACGCTACCGGGACCTGGACCGGGTCCTCGCTGCGGTGCAGCCCGACGGGGTGGACCTCTCCCGGACCCTCTTTGACCGGATCGAGGCGCACCCGGTGGTTGCCACCGCTGCCATCGGCGAGCTGGGCCTTCCCCCTGCATTCGTTGCGGCATCGGGAGTGGAGCGCCTGATGCCGGTGCAGCAGCTCGCCGTGGACGCGGGCCTCCTCTCGGGCCGGCACCTGCTCGTGGTCTCGGCGACGGCCAGCGGCAAGACGTTCATCGGCGAGATGGCGGGCCTGCGGAACCTGGTGGAGGGGAAGGGCCGGATGCTCTTTCTCGTGCCCCTGGTGGCGCTCGCCAACCAGAAGTACCATCGGTTCCAGGAGCGGTACGGGAAGCTCTTCCCCGCCTCGCTCCTCACCGGCAGGAACCGGTTGAACCTCCCCGAGAACCGGGCGGCCGGACCCCGGAACCCGGACGCTCCCATCGTCGTGGGCACGTACGAGGGGGTGGACCACCAGATACGGTCCGGGCGGAGGCTCTCCCGCCTCGGCACGGTGATCATCGACGAGGTGCAGATGCTGGAGGACCCGGAGCGGGGACACCGGCTGGACGGCCTCATCGCCCGGCTCAAGTATCTGGCCCCCGGGGCCCAGTTCCTGTACCTGTCGGCCACCATCGGCTCGCCCCACCTGCTGGCAGTGAAGCTGGGTGCCGATCTCGTCACCTACGCGGAGCGGCCTGTACCCCTGGAGCGGCACCTCCTCTTCGTGGAGCGGGACAGGAAGATCCGGTACGAGAAGCAGCTCGTCGACGGGGAGTTTACCCTGCGCTCTTCGAAGGGCTACCGGGGCCAGACCATCATCTTCACCCACTCCCGGGCCCGGTGCCACATCATTGCCGAGAAGCTGGGGCGGAAGGCGGCCGCCTACCACGCGGGGCTCACGTCGCAGGAGCGCAGGGACGTGGAGCAGCGGTTCCTGGAGGGAAAGATCGCGGCGGTGGTGACCACGGCGGCCCTGGGGGCAGGCGTGGATTTCCCGGCATCCCAGGTGATCTTTGACACCCTGGCCATGGGGATCGAGTGGCTGACCGTCCAGGAGTTCCACCAGATGTCGGGGAGGTCGGGAAGGCCTGACTACCATGACCGGGGCAAGGTGGTGATCCTGGCCGAGCCCGGTGCCGCCTACACCTCGGAGACGAAGGCCACCGAAGAGGAGGTGGCCATCCGGCTGCTCCGGGGGGAGATGGAGGAGGTGGCCCCGGTCCATGGCTTCGAGGAGTCCTCCGAAGAGCTGGCGGCCAGCTGCGTGGCCTGCCACGGGAACGAGGCCGATCTCCGCAGGATCGAGTCCCTGATGGTGGGTACACCGGCCCCGGTGGAGGAGCTGATGGAGAGGGAGGGGCTGATCGCAAGGAAGGACGGGAGGATCCACCTCTCCCCCCTGGCCCGGGTCATGGCCGCCCACTTCATCGGCATGGAACGGCTCCGGGCCATCCGTGACCTGGTGAAGGAGAAGGAGGATCCCCTGGAGATCCTGGCCGAGCTGGAGTGTGCGGAACCCCCGCCGGCTGACCATGCCGGAGGGGCGAGGCGTTGAGCAGGTGTAATCCAGGTGTCCGGATACAAATCGAAAGGTTTATGAATCCTTCATCCGGCATCCCACCCCTGCTCCCCCCCGGCCCCGGAAAGGAAAAGCTTTCAACTCCCCGGTACCCATTCAGCACCCCGGAACGGGCACGATGGGGACGCCCGGGGGAAGAGTGCACCCATTTTCCCCTTCCGGCACTGAATGGGTTCTCCATCAGGATTCTGACGCGAGATATGCGTTAATTTGCGTAAAAATCAGCCTAACTCCGATGAATCCGTCTCCGACGGAGTATTTGGGACGGGTTAAACAATCTCGGTTATATTATCAGGATCGGACCCAATCGGTGGTGAATTATATTTCAGAATATTTATATAGGAAAAAAGTCAATCTCATATCACCACTATGGCTGTGATCGGTACCATGTATCTGGATGCGACGCTGGACAAGCGGCTGAAGTACATCTCGGAAACGATCACCCCTGTGGGGATCGATATCGAGAAGATCATCCGCAATCAGGGGAACAGCGACCTGTTTGTGAAGAGGTTCCTTGAGCGGATGGCCCCCAAGCTCCCCAACCCCATCACGATCCTGGAGCGCCTGAAGCGCGTGGCCAGGCCCCGGGAGTGAGAGTTCCCCACCGCTCTCTTTTCCTGTTGGTTGTATCCACTCCCTCCCTGTTACTCACAGAGTACCATGACAAGGAAGGGCTGAAGGATCGTGGTCAGGGGGGAGAGCGGAAGGGAAGGTGAGGAATCCCCGTGTTCCGCTTCTCGTGCCACGGCTCCCTCACCCCACCGGCAGGGGGTCTCACCCGTGGGGGGGAACCTCGCAGACCCACCGGTCGTAGAAGGGGTCCCGGTCATTCTCATGGATTCGCACCTCAGCCCCCCCGGCGCTCACCCACTCCCCGACCCGCTGCGCCTCCCCTTCCGTGCCGACAGTGATGATCACCTCCCGGGCCAAGAGCAGGAACTGCCCCAGGATCTCCTCCCACATCCCTGCGGTGAAGGAGTTGATCTCCCCCAGCATCACGGCAATCCCGCGGGGAACCGGGTCCAGGTACTCCCCGGCCCGGGCTGCGTCGATCCACATCGACTCCTGCGGGAGAAGCCTTCCCGCAGAGAGCCCCCGAGCCAGGAGTGCAGCATCGTTGTCATAGGAGAGGGGCTGCATGCCCATCCGCCGGATCACCGCCGAGCCGACCCCTGATCCGCAGCAGCAGTCCAGGCACTCCCCCGGTGCGGGACGGCCCCAGATGCTCCGGAGGAGCGCCTCCAGCTTCTGCTCCCGGTCCGGGGCCAGGTCGTCCAGGGCCGGCGAGACCTCCCGGGCCAGAGCCAGGCTGTAGTATTCCCGCACGGCCCCTGCCCAGGCCTTCCGGGACTCCTGGTAGATCTCGAGATCCACCTCCTCGCACCGGTCCAGGAGATCCGGGTCCGGCCTCCGGTAGAGGAAGGTGGTGGCATACCACTCCGCTCTCAACTGGAACGCCACTGCCAGCAGGTCCTCCCGCTCATCCACCAGCAGCCGGGATCCGGTGATCCCTTCCGGCACCGCGAGGGGAAGATCATCTGCAAGAGAGGAGAAGGAGGGATCCAGAAAGACCAGGTGCTCCAGGTCCAGGATCTCGGCGGCCTTCATGGGGACCGGATCATGGTGACCCCGTCCGGGGCCCGGATCGTACCGTCCACCCTGGCCTCGTCGTGGAGGGCAAGTGTCGTCCCCCTGGCGCTGCCCAGGATGTGCACCTTCCTGCCCACCGTCAGCGCGCCCTCGGAGACCACGTCCCCGTGGACCGTGCTTCCCGTGCCGATGCCGATGGCTCCCGTGGAGCGGAGGCTCCCGAAGAGGGTGTTCCGCTCGCCGACCCGGATCCTCTCAGCCCGGATGTTGCCGTGGAGCCGGCACCCGGATCCGATCTCGATGGCGTGCATGACGGTGAAGACCTCCATGTTGAGGACCGAGTAGGGGGGAACCACGAGAGGCACCTCCTGTTCGTCCTCGCCAAAGACTTCGGTGAGGAATGCGTCCACCCGGTCCTCCCCCTCGATCTGCAGGAGGGTCATCAGGTACAGGATCAGGTACACAATGACAGGCATCGGGCTCCGTATCTCAATCCCGCCCTTCGCGTCCAGGCCCTTCGCGATGTGGACGTTGTCGCCGATGTCCAGGTCGCCCCGGACCACCAGCTTGCCGCCGATCTTCACCCCTTCCCCGATGAACGCATCAGCCCCCGCCACCACGTCCCCGTTGATCTCGCAGAAGTTGTCGATGCGGACATCGTTCTCGGCCACCACGTCCCCGTTCACGGTGGAGAACTCGCAGACAATGATGTCGTCGCCCGAAAGACCGTAGTCGATGACGCACCGGTCGCCGATGACCATGGAGCGGCCCGTCTTCAGCGTCCGCTCCTGGAGCTCCGTCTTATCCGGGAGGAAGCAGGTGGAGAGCCACTCCTCCACGTCGGCGATGCCCATCTCGTCAGGGGCTGCGTCTTCAGGCGCCATACTTGTGGGCCCGGTTCATCAGGTCCAGGAGGATCGGCATGAGGTCCGCACCCCGGATCCGGTGCAGTCCGCCCGCCGCACAGGAGAGTTCATCGAAGCGTTGCACCGTGTCCACCCGGACGCCCTCGCCACGGATCACCACCGGCACCGGGTCCGCGCTGTGGTCCTGCACCGCGGAGGGGGTGCTGTGGTCTGCACAGACGGCGATCAGGGTTTCCGGAAGGGAGAGAAGGGGGGC
>JAJRCY010000062.1 GCA_028678715.1 Methanomicrobiales archaeon
CCGACGGTCCACTACGCGTACATGCCCTGCGACGCCTCCATCGTCTCCCTCCACGAGCTCCGGTGCCGGAACTACGAGCTGCAGCCGAAGCTCCGGATCATGGATGACCGGGAGATCCTCTCGGGCGCTGACATCCTGGGGGCGCTTCTCATGGGCCACCCGTACGGCTCCTGGTGGACAGGATCCATCCTCTCCATCGAGGAGGCACGGCGGCTGGCCCCCGGCCAGAATGCGACCACGATCCAGGTGGCGCTGGGGGTGGTTACGGCGGTCATGTGGATGATCGACAACCCCAGGAAGGGGTTCTGCCTCCCCGATGACCTGCCCCACGACTTCGTGCTCGCGATCGCAAAGCCCTACCTGGGGGAGTTCTATTCGGGGCCCTCGGACTGGACCCCGCTGCGGGACCGGACGGTGTACTTCCGGGAGAACCCGGCGAACCGGTATGACACCGACGACCCCTGGCAATTCAAAAACTTCTTATTCGTGCAGTGAGGGAGGATCAGTGATGACGCAGGTGGAAGGGGAAGGGAAGAAGGGGTCCCGGAGGTCCGGGCAGGAGAACGGGGTGCCTGCCCTCTCCCCGGTCAGGAAGGAGCAGCTGCAGCAGCTGGCAAAGGAGCACGGGACCCCTATCTTTGTCATTGACCACGAGAGGATCCGGGAGAACTACCGGGAGTTCCGGGAGCACATGCCCCGGGCCCAGGTCTACTATGCCGTCAAGGCCAACTCCAACCCCGAGATCGTGAAGACCCTCTTTGAGATGGGCGCGAGTTTCGACGTGGCCTCCATGCCGGAGTTCATGATCGTGTACGACTATATCAGGAACATGCCGGACAGGGAGCGGCAGGACTGGATCTGGGACAAGATCATCTATGCCAATACGATCAAACCCGTGGAAACCCTGGAGGCCCTGGACAGGTACAAGCCCCTCGTCACGTTCGACAACCACGAGGAACTCCTGAAGATCAAACGGCATGCACCGAGCGCCGGCCTCGTGCTCAGGCTGCGGGTCCCCAACACCGGCTCCATGGTGGAGCTCTCCTCCAAGTTCGGCGCGAGCCCCGGCGAGGCCGTGGACCTGATCGCGGAGGCGTTCTCCCTGGGCCTCGTGGTGGAGGGCCTGAGCTTCCATGTGGGCAGCCAGTGCACCAACTTCGAGAACTATGTCCAGGCGCTGCAGCTCTCGGCGAACATCATCCGGGAGGCGGAGACGCGGGCGGGAAAGAGGATCAAGATCCTGGATATCGGCGGCGGGTTCCCGGTGAAGTACAACCCGGAGGTGAAGTCCTTCCGGACGCTGACAAGAAAACTGAACACCGAGATCAAGAGGCTGTTCACGCCGGACATGGAGATCCTTGCCGAGCCCGGCCGGTTCCTGGTGGCCAATGCCTGCTCCCTGGTCGCCAAGGTCATCGGGAAGGCCGTCCGCGACGGGAAGACATGCTATTACATCAACGACGGGATCTACCACACCTATTCAGGGCAGATCTTTGACCACTGCATCTACCCGGTGAAGGCCTTCAGGGAAGGCGAGACGCAGATCTCCTCGGTCTTCGGTCCCACCTGCGATGCCTTTGACACCATCACCCTGGGCGCCGAGCTCCCGGAGCTTTCGATCGGGGACCTCGTGTACTCGGAGAACATCGGGGCCTACTCCCATGCCTCCTCCACCTACTTCAACGGGTTCCCGCCGGCCAAGGTGGTGCACATCGGGAGATGAGGGGCTCGCCCTGAGGAGAACCAGGATCCCGCGGTCAATCCTCCCCATGAGCTTTCTCTTTCCCCCGCCTCCGTGAAGGCAGGAACCCGGAGAGCTTTGCCTGGGTCTCCCGGGAACGGGGGATGACATGCCGCATCCCGCTCCCCTGCCCGTGGGCATCGCCCGGGTAACGGGGGACCAGGTGGAAGTGCACGTGCTGAACCGCCTGGCCGGCAGCCCTCCCGATGTTCACCCCAAGGTTGTAACCGGCGGGGTGGTAGCGCCGGTCCAGCTCCTCCCTGGATCGGGCAGCCAGTTCCAGGAGCGCCCGCTGCTCCTCTGCAGTGGTCTCAAAGAAATCGGCGACGTGCCGGAACGGGACGAGCAGGGTATGCCCTTTGCTCACCGGGTTCACATCCCAGGTGGCGAAGCAGAGATCATTCCGTGCGTAGATCCTGACCTCAGGAATCCCGCAGAACGGGCATCTCATTCCCGTATCCTGTGCCATGACGGTCCCTGGGACGCGGGGAGGGATAAGAGCTTCCGGGAAGGAGGACAGGTCTGGCCAGCCCGCCACCATCCTCTGGATCGCGGTCCCCCTCTTCCTCCAGACATGCCTGATATTCCTGCGGGGTTACGTACTCTCAATGCGAATCGGCCCCACGGACGAGGATGCGGCACCCTCGGCCATGATCGGGGCGTCCAACCACTTCGAGGTGGCCATCGCCACGGCCACCATCCTCTTCGGCCTCGCTTCCGGAGCGGCGCTCGCCACCATGGTGGAGGTGATCATCGAGGTGCCTGTGATGCTCATGCGGGTGAAGGTATGCCTGCGTACCCGTGGCTGGTTCGGGGGATGGAACCCGCTCCCCGCACCCCCGCGATCAGTTCCACGCAGAATGACAACCTTTTTCCCGTCGCCGGTCCAACCGGGCACTGTCATGCCATGACATGGCAGTCTCTGCCCAGGCATGGCATTTCTGCATCAGGGGATAAGAGATGAAGCACACAACGACAGTATCCATCCTGCTCGTGGCACTTGTACTCGCCGCGGTGCTCCTGGCCGGCTGTGCAGAGCAGCAGGCCCAGCCGCAGGACGTGAAGATAGGAGCAGTTGTCTCCCTGACGGGTGCGGGGAGCAACGTGGGGAAGCACATGAAGCAGTCCGCCGAGATGGCGGTCAGCGAGATCAATGCCAAGGGGGGTGTGTTTGTCAAGGCATACAACAAGAAGCTGCCCATCACCCTCATTGTGACCGATGACGAGACCAAGCCCGACAGCGGGGTGAAGGCCGTGACCAAGCTCACCTCCGAGGATAACGTGGATGTCCTGGTCGGGGGCTACAGCAGTGGCGTGACTACGGCCACGCAGGGCGTGGTGGCCGAGAAGAAGGTCCCCTACGTCGTGACCGGCGCATCGAGTCCCGACATCACCCGGAGAAAGGATGTGGACACAAGCTACTTCTTCCACTACTGCCCGACCACGGCCATGTACGGCGAGTACACGACCCTCTTCACCGACCAGGTGATCCGCCCGGCCATCAACCAGAAGTTCAACTTCACTGAGAATCGGCCGCTCCGGCTCGCGATCCTGTACCAGGACAGCGCCTACGGGAAAGGGGTATTGAGTGGCGTCATCAGTGCCATTACCACAAAGAACCTCAATATCCAGATCGTCTCCAACCAGTCCTTCAAGCTGGGAGAGGTGGACTTCCGGACGGCCCTCACGGCCATCAAGGCGGAGAAGCCGGACGTCATCTATCCAGCCGCATTCCCGTCGGAACAGACCCAGATCGTGGTGCAGGCCCGGAGGGACGTGAACCTGAACACGATCATCCTGGCCGTCGAGACGAACGACAACCCGGATTACTACAAGGGCATCGCGCGTTTCGGTGAGTACTCCATCCTCGAGAGCCGGTTCAGCCCGTTCACTTCCCCCCCGTCCTCCGTTGCGGCGGCGGATGCCAAGTTCAAGGCGGATTATATGGCAAAATACGGGTCCTTCCCGGATATGATGGGGGTTTCCACCTACGAGGGTGTCTACGTGGCCGCACAGGCGATTGAGAATGCCGGCACACTGGACAAGACGGCGGTCAGGGATGCCCTCGCGCAGCTCCGGATGCCCCAGTTCGTGGAAGCCATCAAGGATGGGTTCATCACGTTCTCGCCGGATTACCGGGAGGTCCAGTTTGAACTCTTCATGACGCAGCTGATCTGGGACGAGCAGGCAGGGGAGTGCAGGCCCAAGATCGTCTGGCCGGACACCGTGAAGGAGACGGACTTTGTGCTGCCGGACTGGTACCAGCCCGGGACCCAATAAATAATACCCCTCCTTTTATCACGTAATGCCTGCGATATCGTACAGGGAGGTCCGGAACCTGCGTGGCTCTTGAGTTCGATATCCTTCTGCAGGTCCTCTTCTGGGGCCTGTACGCCGGGTGCATCTACATCCTCCTTGCGACAGGGCTGAACCTGATCTTCGGCGTGATGAAGATCGTGAACTTCGCCCACGGCGAGCTCCTGATGCTGGGCGCATACATCACAGCCACCGTCTTTGCCCTGTCCGGGTTGAACCCCTATGCCATCATTCTTCTCACCATGCTGGTACTCGGCCTCGTCGGGATTGTCATCGAACGGCTCTGCTTCCGGCCCATTCTGGGCACCGGCAAACTCAATGAGATCTTCCTTTCCCTCGGTCTCATCTATGTCTTCCAGAACGGGGTCGCCCTCATCTGGGGCGACGAGAGGCAGGTCCTGAACAGCCCCTACCAGACGGTCACCGTCCCCGTCGGGGCTATCCAGCTCCCCCTTGACTATATCATCATCATCGTGGTCACGGTCCTGATCCTGGCAGGGCTCTCGCTGCTCCTCAGGAAGACCAGCCTGGGCAAGGCCATCCGTGCCACCAGCCAGAACCGGAAGGGAGCCATGATTGTGGGGATCAACGTCGAGAGGATGGACATGATCAGTTTCGGCATCGGGTCCGCCCTTGCCGCCGCGGCCGGCACCCTGTGGGTGGTCAGCGGCCAGGTCTTCAACCCGTACATCGGCTCCATCCCGGCCATCAAGGCATTCTCCATCGTCATCCTGGGGGGCCTGGGCAGCATTCCCGGTGCCATCGTCGGGGGACTCCTCTACGGCATCGCCGAGAACGGTGCGGCGTATTTCCTGGGAGGGATCTGGAAGGACTCGATCTCGTTCCTGATCCTGATCATTGTACTGATCTTCCGGCCTACCGGCTTATTCGGGGAATCGGGGGAGTGATGCGGGTGGAAAAAAAGAGTCTTTCCTGGTATCTTACCGCAATCGCGCTCGGTATCGCGGTGCTCCTCCCCCTGCTGGCAGGGATGAGCTACCACATCCTGAACGTGGCCATCATCATGGTGATCTTCATCCTCTTCTCCTCTGCCTGGAACTTCCTGGCCTATTCAGGGCAGGCATCCCTGGGGCATGCCGCATTCTTCGGCATCGGGGGGTACGTTTCCACCCTCATCGCCCGCTCCGCCGGGCTCCCGCCCTTTGCCACGATCCTGGCCGGGGGATGCGTGGCGGCCGTAATCGGGCTCCTCCTGGGCCTCACCTGCGTGCGGCTGAAGGAGTGGTTCCTGGCCATGGTGACCTTCGGCTTTGCCGTCATCGTCCAGGCGGTGGTGGCGAGCCCGCTCTCCGCTACCACCGGCGGGTGGGACGGCATCATCTCGCCCCGCCTGCTCCCGGCCGATCTCCCGGGCTACCTGCTCTACGAATACTACGCGATCCTCGCCATCACGATCCTTTCCATTGTCTGTATCCACCTGATCCTCCGGTCCCGTGCCGGCCTGGCCTTCGCCGCCATCCGGGAGAACGAGACTGAGGCACAGGCCGCAGGGATCAACCCCGTCCGGTGGAAGCTCCTGGCATTCACCTTCAGCAGCTTCCTGACCGGGATTGCCGGTGCGCTGATGGTGCACCACATCAGCTTCATCTCCCCCGAGATCTTCCATGCCGAGACCTCGTTCTGGCCCGTCATCTACTCGATCTTCGGGGGCCTGGGTACGATCAGCGGGCCGGTCATCGGCACCGTCATCCTTACCGTCCTCTGGGACGGCCTGAAGGAGCTGGGCCTCACCTACGAGCGGTTCATTGTCATCGGTCTCCTGCTTATCATCGTCGTGATCTTCCTTCCCCGGGGGCTCGTCTCGCTCCCGGAAGTGCTCCGGGAACGATTCGCCCGGAAAAAAGGGTAATGTGAAGTTGGAATCCTGAATCGGGGGATTTCGCTCAGATCCCTCCCGATTCCTCGCCCCCTATCCCGCACCGGCTCATCCTATCCTCACGGGGTGGAACCGGGAGAGGCTGAGCCCTCTGCCATTCCTTCCTGACCATACATCCCGGCAAAAAACGGCTCAGCCTATCCTCACGGGAGTGGGGTGCCGGGAGCGGGCGGGGGTCCGCCCCCTCCCGCCGCCCTGCGTCGGATAGATGCCC
>JAJRCY010000063.1 GCA_028678715.1 Methanomicrobiales archaeon
AAAGAGGAAGAAGGTTCTCGCGGAGTCTGAACAGCACAAAAATCGCAGGAACGAACTGAACGCCCAGGCCAGCAAGAGTGCCAGCGAGCGCAATGCTCTGAACACCCAGACCCGGGGGTTCGTTGACGAGGCCCAGAAGAACAAGGAGCTCCGGGACAAGTACAACAGCGAGGTCCAGGCCTTAAAAGAGCAGCGCAATGAGCTGAACAAGAAGGCCAACGAGATCTTTGACGAGATCGAGGTCTACAAGAAGGATCACGGCACGATCCGCAACCGTGGTGTCAAGGAGCTGCAGAAGCAGATCGAGTTCCTGGAGTTCCGGCAGCAGACCGAGGTCTTCTCCACCGACAAGGAGCGGGAACTGATCGACAAGATCAAGCAGATGAAGGAGCAGGCCAGGGAGCAGGAGGCGGAGCTGGAGCAGCACCAGGAGATCCGGGCGAAACTCGGCCAGGGAAGGGATTTCCGGAGGGATGCATCGGAGATCCACGCGAAGGTGACGGAGATGGCGGACCTCGCCCAGACGCACCACGACGCCATGGTGGAGTGCTACAAGAAGGCTGACAAGTCCCGGGAGGCGGCGGACGAGGTGCACCGCAAGTTCGTGGAGGCTCAGGAAGCGGCCGACGCCGAGCACAAGTTCTTCATCGCCTGCCAGAAGGAACTGCGGGACTACGACAAGGTGATCAGCGGCCTGCGGAAGAAGACCAGGAAGACCAAGGTGTCGAAGGAGCAGAAGGCGGTGAGGAAGGAGGCGGAGCGCATCTTCAACCTCTTCCGCGGCGGGGAGAAGCTCACCACCGACGATATCCTGCTCCTGCAGCGGTCCAAACTCATCTGAACCTCTTTTCCCATCCCTTTCACCAGTCAGTGGCTCAGAGGGATTGCCATCCAGAGGAGCCCATCTTTTCGTGGGGGTGGGATCGGGAGGGGGCTCTGTTCCCTCCCGTCGCCCACCCCCGGTGAGGAGGGGTGGCCAAGTTGATTTCCCACCATCAGCACAAAGTGAGATGCTTGTCACCATCTCCTCCCCGCCGGCGTGACCAATAAATAGATCCGGGGCGAATGAGAGTACAATGACGGGATCCGGGACGCTCGTTCTCTGCGTGGATCGCGATGACGACATCGGGTTCAAGGCCGACATTGCGAGCCCGGTGATCGGGCGCGAGGCATGCCTTGCGGCAGCCAATGCCCTCGCGCTCCGGGATCCGGAGGACTCGGATGTCAACGCCATCTTCCAGGGGATCCGGATCTATGATTCCCTCATCGCTAGGGGGGAAACTGCCTCTATTGCAATCCTGGCCGGGAACCACATGCAGATGCTGGAGGGTGACCGGAAGATCGCAGCATCCCTTGAGGAGGTGATCCGGACCACAAAGGCGGCGTCCTGCGTCCTGATCTCGGACGGGGCCGAGGATGAGTACGTGCTGCCCATCATCCAGTCCCGGATTCCGGTCTCCAGCGTGCAGCGGGTGATCGTATCCCAGATGCCCAACCTGGAGAGCTCCTACTACACCATCAAGAAGCTGCTGGACGACCCCAAGGTGGCCCGCGTGCTCCTTATACCTCTCGGTCTCGCCATGCTCCTCTACGCCACCGCGTACCTGATGGGATACCCGGAAGGGGCCACGATCATTGTCGTGGGGGTCATCGGCCTCTACACCCTCTTCAAGGGTTTCGGCGTGGACGAGGTCTTCGGGGCCGGCATGGAGACCCTCCGTACCTCCTTCACCCGGGGCCGGTTCTCATTTGTCACCTACATCTCGGCTATGTTGCTTGTCGTGATCGGTGTGATCCTGGGCCTCTCCAGCCTGCTGCAGTACTACTCCGCAGCCTTCAGCCCGGGCCTCTTCCTGTACCTGGTGGCCTTCCTCTATGGTGCCGTCGGGTGGTTCACGGCCGCTGGCCTGATCATCGCGGGGGGAAAAGCCATCGATACCTTCATGACCGAGCGGGGGAACCTCCACCGGGTGATCGTGCTCCCGTTCTTCGTCGGTGCCATCGGGGTCATCGCCTACGGGGCCAGCATCTATACCCTGTCGCTCTCCAACCTGGCCTACTTCCCCGTCACCCCGGAACAGGGGGGGACGTACATCCTCCTCTCCATCATCGGCGGGCTCTTCTGCGCCTTCTTCGGGGTGTACCTGCGATCGGTGATCGAGAAGAGAAAGACAGAAGGGTAGAGGCCTGAGTTCACAGGTAGTAATACCCGATCCCGCGGGGGGTCCCGGGCGCCATGCGAAATGCCTGGGTGTACTGGGGGGTCCTCACGGTGATGAGGGGCACCGTCACCCCGAACTGATGCTCTGGGAACCAGTAGGTGCCGTCGCCGTAATCCACGGATGCACCCTCCACCCGCACCACCGCGTGGGAGGTGTCGATCTCCTCTACACGGGCACCCGGGAAATTCAGCACCCGCTTTACCTTCTGCTCCAGGTCGCCAGTCCCCAGCAGGAACACGAGAAAACGCATCCCACCGGCAAGGTTGTAGTCCATCCGGACCCGGGCGTCATCGCCGTCCAGGGTGATGGCCACCTGGTCGACGTTGAGGTAGCCCTCGCTGCTGGTGACAGCCGCGGCCGTGGGCAGCACGAGCGCGGTGAGAATGAGAGCGAGAAGGGCGTACCTCAACGGGATCATAACCGGAGTACGATCCGCACCGGCTTATAAATCCTTATCGGTCCAGCAGGTGTCCGGGGATCCGGACAGGAAATGGCCAGAAAACGGCCCGGAAATGTGATATCTCATAGTATTCCGCGTATTCAGGATCGGGGCCCCGCCCCGTTCAGTGGCTGAAACTGTGGTACAGGGCATAGAAGCCCATGACCACCGCTGACATGTACACGAGGGTTGCAAAGAGGTCCGCGATGCCCGCGGCTCCGGCCCGGGACGAGAAGATGACAAGGGACGAACCGATGACAAGGGCCGCGATGATCAGGCCGACAAGGATCTTGTCCGTGGATTTGTCCATCGCATGCTGCAGCCGCTGCAGGTCGGTGTCCACCATCTCCAGCCTTATGGCCCCGCTGGAGAACCTCCGCAGGATGGCATTCAGGTTGCCGGGGAGTTCGATGAACCCTTCGAGGGCTGTGGTGGCGGAGCGCCGGACCCGGTTCGCCACCTCCTGTGCGGTCACGTCCCGGGCGGCCATGTCCTCCAGGTACGGCTCCACATACCGCGTGAAGTTGAACTCCGGGTCAAGTCTCACTCCAATATCAGCCACCATCATCACCACCTTCAGCATCAGCATCAGGTTCATGGGCACGTTCAGGCTGTAGCGGCGCATGACAGCCGTGAGTTCGCTCACCATCTGGCTGAAGTTCACCTCCCCCAGCTGGAATTCGCTGTAGTCCATGAGGGCGATGTACAGGTCGTCCCGCAGGGAATCCATTTGCTCAGGCCGTATCTGGATGCCCAGCTTCTCGAAGGACCGGAGCATCATGTCGATGTCATTGGTCACGATGGAGGTGAGGAGGTTGATGAACACCCACCGTTTCTCCGGGCGGATGATCCCCACGATCCCGAAGTCCAGGAAGACCAGATCGCCCTTTGCGGTGACCAGCAGGTTCCCGGGGTGGGGGTCGCCGTGGAAGAACCCGTCCTCGAAGATCTGCTTTATATACGCGGTGAAGCCGGTCTTCCCGATCTTCTTCGGGTCGTGCCCCATCCGCCGCAGGGCCTCCACGTCATCCACCCGCACCCCCTCGATGAACTCCATGACGAGCATTCGGGGACCCGAGTATTCCCAGTAGATCTTCGGGCACCGAACTTTGGGTATCCCCTGCATGTTCCGGGTCAGCCGCTCGGCGTTCTTGCCGTCCCGGATGAAGTCCAGTTCCTTCCGGATCTGGACAGCAAAGTCCTCCACCATCCCCCCGGGGTTGTACACCTTCAGGTCCGGAAAGAGCGTCTCCACCCGTTTCGCCATCCACCTCAGGATCACGATGTCCTTCTCGATGATGGCAGGGATCCCCGGGCGCTGCACCTTCAGCGCCACGGGAGTCCCGTCAGCCAGCACCCCCCGGTACACCATCGAGATCGAGGCCGAGCCCACGGGGGTCTCGTCGATGTTTCGGAAGGTGCAGGAGAGGTCGCCGCAGTACTCTTCAAAGATCGGCCTGACTTCGGAGAAAGGTAACGGCGCCACCTGGTCCTGCAGTTTCTGCAGTTCTGCGATCAGCTCCGGCGGCAGGATTTCGGTTCTCGTGGACGCGATCTGGCCGAACTTGATGAACGTGGGCCCCAGTTCCTCAATGGCCAGCCGGATGCGCTGGTACACCGGCAACTGCTGGGGAAAGTGCCGCTGCATGAACCGCCAGTTCCGGACGGACGGGAGATACTCGTCCAGCAGAATGCCGAACCCGTACTTCCAGAGCACATTCGCGATCTGCCTGTACCGCCGGAACCGCGTGACCATTGCCTAGAGATCAGACACCGGGAGAGAAAGAGATAGTGGTTCGTGCGGGATTGAGAGGACCGGTCGCAGGGCTGGTTCGGAATTGAGTTGGAGGGACACACAAACCATGGGGAGGGATTCCTGCAGAGAGGACATCCGCCCCCACCCCCCATGAGGATAGTTCCCTGTTCGGAAGGACGTCTCGTCCTGACAAGGGGAATCCTCCCTGCTCCTGCCGGGCTGTTTCAGGCAGAGAGAAGAAGCGGGAGGAAGTGTTCACTCTGCCGAGGCCGATAAGGCGGGGAACGCCCCCTCAGCAGGACATCTGCGGATCGATATGAAATGTTGTGGCCAGCCGCGCGTAGCGTTCCGGATTCTCCTCGAACTTCTTCCGGCAGCTCGCCGTGCAGAAGAAGTACTCCTGCCCTTTGAAGCTGGCCCTGTGCTTCGCCCCTCTCTCTTCCACTTCTCCGTAACAGACCGGGTCGGTTGCCATCCACGCTCCCTCCTTTCTCTCTCTGTTCACCCGCACCGATAAGAAAGTGACGGTAACGGGGCAGGGAAAAGGGTGGGTGCATCATCACACCGCCACAGTGCAATTCGGATCCCTCCATCGGAAAAAGAAATGGAGGGGATATCCCCTCGGGGGAGGGCGACGGGAGGGGGCTCTGCCCCTTCCCGAATCCACCCCCACGGAGGAGAGTGGAGATCATCCCGTGTGATTGCCCATCAGCTTCTTCCCCCGGTACGGCAGCACCGCCATCAGCACCGTGGCGGCGGCCAGCGGGAGGATCAGCGAGGAGAGGGCGCCGGCAAGGCCGATGGTATCCGCCAGAGAACCGATGGCGGCAACCCCCAGGCCACCCAGGCCCATGGAGAACCCCAGCAGCAGCCCTGAGGAGAGGCCAAGTTCCCCGGGCATCAGCTCGTGGGCGATGGCCAGCGTCACCGAGAAGCTGGACCAGAGGGCAAAGCCGAAGAGGAAGAGGAAGAGGAGGCTGGGTAATCCCCCGGAGAAGAGGAAGGCGGCCAGGGTCACGATGGCGAGGGCCATGCCGGCGACGATGATCTCCTTGCGGCCGTGGCGATCGGAGAGGGTGCCCCCTGCCATCTGGCCCGCGACCCCCGCCGCCAGCATGAGGGTGGCAAGGGTATTCGCCGTCAGGAGATCGTATCCCCGCCCCACCAGGTAGGCAGGCAGGAATGCCACCGAACCGAAGATCACGACGGCCCGGAGGGACGAGGCAGAGAGGAGCACTCCCATGGGCTGCCATGCCGTGGGCTGGCCGGATTCCCCACCTGAATGGGGACCGGAATCCCGTGTTCCCCCGACTCCCGCGGGAGGGAAGATCCGGAGGAGCAGGGCGATTCCGATTGCCGGGAGGGCGAGGAGCAGGGTGCCGGGGAGGCCGAAGGCGTCCAGGGCGGCACCGGCAGCCACCGGCCCCAGGGCGAACCCCAGGTTCCCGCCGACGACAAAGTAGGAGAGGAGCCGGCCCCGGTTCGCATCCTCCGAGAACCGGCCGGTGGTGGCG
>JAJRCY010000064.1 GCA_028678715.1 Methanomicrobiales archaeon
CTGCCCTGGCGCCCGACCAACTCCAAGGTGGCGCGGATGATCTGCGACGTGTACACGTACGACGAGAAGCCCTACATCGGGGACCCGCGCTACATCCTGAAGCGGACGCTGGAGCAGGCACAGAAGATGGGGTACGTCTTCAACACCGGCCCCGAGCTGGAGTTCTTCCTCTTCAAGATGCTGGACGGGAAGCCGTCCCTGATCCCCCAGGACTCGGGTGCCTACTTTGACTTTGCCCCCATCGATCTTGCAGAAGACGTCCGCAGGCAGATTGTGCTTACCCTTGAGGACATGGGCTTCGAGATCGAGGCCTCCCACCACGAGGTGGCGGCAGGGCAGCACGAGATTGACTTCAAGTACAGCGATGCCCTCCATACCGCCGACAATGTCATCACCTACCGGATCGCGACGAAGACCATTGCGCTGCAGCAGGGCCTGCATGCCACGTTCATGGCCAAGCCGATCTTCGGGATCAACGGGAGCGGCATGCACACCCACTGCTCTCTCGCAAAGGGTGGGAAGAACGCCTTCTATGATCCGAACAAGCCGAGGGATCTCTCCGATCCGTGCCTGCACTTCATTGGCGGCCTCCTCAGGCACGTGAAGGCGATTACGCGGGTGGCCAATCCCACCATCAACTCCTACAAGCGGCTGGTCCCGGGCTACGAGGCCCCCGTGTACATCAGCTGGTCGGTGACCAACCGTTCAGCCCTGATCCGGGTGCCGGCAGCCCGCGGTAACTCCACCCGCGCCGAGTTCCGGTCTCCGGACCCCACCTGCAACCCATACCTGACCTTTACCTGCATGCTGGCAGCCGGCCTGGACGGGATCAAGAATAAGATCTCCCCGCCCGCCAGCACTGATGTCAACATCTACCACCTGACCGACAGGGAGCGGAAACGGAGGAAGATCGATACCCTGCCCGGCGATCTCCCCTCGGCCATGCACGAACTCCGGAAGGACTCACTCCTCGCAGAGACCCTGGGTTCCCATATCATGGAGAACCTGGAGCGGATCACCACCATGGAGTGGGACTCCTTCCGTACCGCCGTGCACGGCTGGGAGCACCAGCAGTATCTGGACCGATACTGAATCTTTCTTTTCTCCCTGATTCTTGTATCTCCGGTCATAAGGGGCGTCGGTTGGAGAAGTCAGGAGGGGATCTCCATCCCTCAGTTTCCACCTATCCTCTCAGAGGGGAGGGCAACGGGATGGGGTCTCCCCCTCCCTATCCCACCCGCGTGAGGATGGCGAGATCCCTCGGTGCCTGAGCCGGACCTGGATGGTTGTTTCGGTGGGGGGATGATCCAATTGTGCAGGCCAGTCCAATAGTTAGTATTAAATGGCATGGAAGCTAACTTCCTTCCTACAATATATGAGGTGCATGGGTGACTGATTCAAGAACCACGATACCGATCTGCGGGGTGCCGCACCGTGCCCGCCAGGGCCGGAGCCCTCCGGAGCCGGTGATGGGTGAAACGTATGGTACTGGATAGCGGTGATACGGCCTGGATCCTGGCCTCGACGGCGCTCGTCATGCTGATGACGCCCGGGGTGGGGTTCTTCTACGGCGGCATGGTCCGGCGCAAGAACGTCATCTCCATGATCGCCCTCTCATTCATTGTCTTTGCCCTCGTCAGCATCCAGTGGGTGCTCTATGGATACAGCCTCTCGTTCGGGCCCGACATGGGCGGTATCATCGGCGGGCTGGATCTTGCCGGTCTCATGGGCGTGGGGCAGGATCCCTCCGGAACCTCGACTGTTCCGGCGCTTGCCTTCATGATGTACCAGCTGGTCTTTGCCACGGTGACCCTGGCCATCCTGACCTCGGTCTTTGCCGAGCGGGTGAAGATCTCGGCCTTTCTCGTCTTCGGCCTGCTCTGGACCACGCTCGTCTATGACCCCCTGGCCCACTGGGTCTGGGGCGGGGGCTGGCTCTTTGGCCTGGGGGCCCTGGACTTTGCCGGGGGCACGGTGGTCCACATCTCCTCAGGCTTCTCGGCGCTCGCGATTGCCCTCGTCATCGGGAAGCGGAAGGGATTCGGGATCCACACGATGGAGCCTGCCAATATCCCGATGGCACTCCTGGGTGCAGCCATGCTCTGGTTCGGCTGGTTCGGTTTCAACGCCGGGAGCGCTCTCGCTGCAAACGGCCTGGCCGCCAACGCCTTCGTGGTGACGAACACCGCTGCTGCTGCAGGTGCCCTCTCATGGATGGCCGCTTCCTGGTACCATGGCCGGCCGGCATCGCTGGGTGTGGTCTCGGGTGCCGTCGCAGGCCTCGTGGCCATCACGCCGGCTGCAGGCTTTGTCGGTCCCCTGGCCGCCATCATGATCGGCGCCGTGGCCGGGATCTTCTGCTACGGCATGATGCTCCTCCGGATCCAGAAGGGGCTGGACGAGTCCCTGGATGCATGGTCCATCCATGGCATGGGAGGCCTCTGGGGGGCCATCGCCACCGGTATCTTTGCATCCGCCGCTGTGAACTCGTACACGGGCCTCATCTATGGGAACGTGAGCCAGTTCATGGTCCAGATCGTGGCCGCTGGAGTGTCGGTGGGATACGCCTTCGTGGTCTCCTATGTCCTGGCACGGGTTGTGGATGCCACCATCGGCCTCCGGGTGACCGAGAACGAGGAGTACGTGGGCCTGGACATCTCCCAGCACGGGGAGAGGGCCTAGGAGGGAGGAGAAGCCATGAAAATGATACAGGCCATCATCCGGCCGGAGAAGCTGGACGACGTGAAACGCGCCCTCGAAGAGAAGGGCTTTGTCGCCCTGACCATCATCGACGTGAAGGGCCGGGGTGAGCAGAAGGGCATCACCCTCCAGTACCGGGGGAAGAAGATGGAGGTGGACCTCCTCCCCAAGGTGAAGATCGAGATCGTCGTGAAGGACCAGGAGGCCGAGGCTGCTATCAGCACGATCCGGGCAACCGCCCGTACCGGCAGGATCGGGGACGGGAAGATCTTCGTCCTCCCGGTGGAGATGATGGCACGGGTCAGGACTGACGAGGTCTGGACCTGAGCCGGTCTCCTCCATGGGGAGATCAGTCGTTGCCCTGGGGTTCCCGTTCCAGGAGCAGGGAGCCGAAGACCACCTTCTCCAGCACCTGGGCCACGTACTTCGCCTTCTGGGTATGCTCCATGTCCTCGTACCGGTGAATATCCGCATACACCTGGACACGGACAAGAGCGAACCGCAGGTGGTCCAGGGTCTCTTCGTCAAACCCCTGGGTTTCCAGGTAGATGGGCTCCAGCAGGTCGGGGAGCCGGTTGATGTCGTCGAAGCATGCGGTGATGGACGAATAGATGGGGAGGGGCTTTCCCGTCCCGGCCAGGATGCGTGCGTGGTCCATCTATCCCTCGACCACCCTGACGAGCGCTTCCATCACCGCGTCGACGGCCTTCCAGGTGGGGTTCTCGGCCCCCCTGCGGATCACGAAGGGCCGGCCCTCGTCCCCTGCCTTGCGCATCTCGGGGTCCACGGGGATGGCCCCCAGGAACGGGACGCCCATCTCCTCGGCCGCCCGCTTCCCGCCCCCTTCTCCGAAGAGATCAATCTCCTTGCCGCAGTGGGGGCAGACCATGCCGCTCATGTTCTCGATGATGCCCAGGGTCCGGAACCCCATCTTCTCCACGAACTTCACCGCCTTCCGGGAGTCCACGGTGGAGACATCCTGCGGCGTGGTTACGATAATCGCCCCGGTAACGTTGGGGGCCAGCTGGCCGATGGAGAGCGCCTCATCCCCCGTGCCGGGGGGGAGATCCACCACCAGGTAATCCAGGGTTCCCCAGTTCACCTCTTCCAGGAACTGCCGGATGGCCACCATCTTCATGGGACCCCGCCAGATGATGGGGGTGCTGACATCGGGCAGCAGGAACGCCATGGAGATGGTGGAGAGGGACCCGGTGATCCGGATGGGCTCGATCAGATTCCCCAGCGTGGTGAGCTTCCGGTCCTGGATCCCCAGCATGATCGGGATGTTGGGGCCATGGATGTCCAGGTCGAGAAGCCCCACCTGGTAGCCGTGGGAGGAGAGGGCATAGGCCAGGTTCACGGCCACCGTGGACTTCCCCACGCCCCCCTTGCCGGAGAGCACGAGAATCACGTGCTTCACATCGATCTTTGCTTTCGGCGGGAGGCCGCTGCATTCCTGCGTCGTCGGGTCACGGGAGGGGCAGGTCTCGCAGACGCTGTCGCATCCCTCCGGGGCCTGTGCCTCCTTCTTTGCTACCTTCTTCTTGGACATGGACTGCTCCTCGTGGGGGGGAAGATCCCTGTTTGCAGCATCAAATGTGACGCCGGAGTATGATAAAGGTGGGGGGTTGGACCTCATGACGTGACCATCGGTTTCCGAAAACAGGGGGACCTGGCGGTCCCCCGCCGCGTGGGGCGCCCCCTTCCCCCCCCCGCCGTGACGATAGGGCCGGTTCGATTCTGGAGAGGCCGATAGTTCTTCTATTCCCAATCACCGGGGGGATGCCCACGCGGCGGGGGCGGTAGCCCCCAAGAGTATCCCTGTCATAAGACCTGAACGATGGGAATACCGGGGCCCTCTCAAGGAGCACCCGGGGAGTCCGGGCAGTCCAGGTCACGGTGGAACGGCTTGATGTCCACGACGGGTGTCCCGTCGAATGCGTCCAGTCCCCGCACCGTCAGGCGGAGTCCCTCCGCCTTCACCAGGTCCACCAGGCACAGGCCGAGGGGATTGGGCCGTTCCGGGGACCGGGTGGCAAAGACACCGTGCTCCTTCGTGGAACCGGGGGGAGTTGCCGTGAGGGTATCCCGCCGGGACCGGTGGAGCCAGGTGAGGACGAACAGGTGCGGGTGATCGCCGATGTCCCGGATGCCCTCCGCACAGGCCGGGTTGATCTCGATGATCGATTCCACCGGTGAGAGCCTCCCCTGCCGGGGGGCTTCTCCCCGGTTCCGGAAGGGGGAGCGGACCACCCCGATGGACGTGAGTGCCATCTCCTGCATCAGGGAGAGGTGGTCTTTCGGGGGAGAAAAAGGGCTGCTTTCAGGAGGGAAGCCTTATCCCCCTCCCGGCACAGGGATGGGTGAGGCGCAGGACCGTGGGGGATACCGCAGGACGCATCAGGGAGGACCCGCGCCTCCGGGACCGGCTTGGGATCTTCCAGGACCGGGAGGATGCGGGGCGTGCCCTTGCCCCCCTTGTCTCCGGAATCCCGGATCTCACGGATCCTGTCATCTCCGCAATCCCGGCCGGGGGGGTTGGGGTGGGGGTGCCCCTGGCCCTTGTGCTCCGGGTTCCCCTCCACCTGGCCGTCGTGCGGAAGGTCCAGATACCCTGGAATCCCGAAGCCGGGTTCGGGGCCGTCACCTGGGATGGCCGGGTCTTTCTCAACCGCGATCTCCTGGCACACCTGGGCCTCACGCAGGAGGTGGTGGCAGAGGCCGTTGCCCAAACCCGGGCCGGCATCCGGGAACGCGTGGAGAAATTCAGCACAGGAAGGAAAGGCCCCGGGTTCCGGGGCAGGGATGCGGTGCTGGTGGATGACGGCCTTGCCTCCGGCTACACGATGCTCGCCGCTGTCGATGCCATCCGGTCGGAGGGGCCGCGCCGGGTCCTCGTAGCGGTTCCCACAGGGTCGCAGGCGGCCGTGCACCGGGTGGCAGCGATTGCCGACCTGGTCCTCTGCCTGAATATCCGGACCGGCTCCTCCTTTGCCGTGGCTGACGCGTACCGGGAGTGGCACGACCTGACGGACGGCGAGGTGCTGCTGCTGCTGCGGCAGGCTGCCGATGCGGGGCTGTACTGAAGGGGAATGAAGGGGAGAGGATCCGGATCCGGGTTCAGGAACCTGCGTTCTTGGAATATCCATCAGAAGAGGATATCCTCA
>JAJRCY010000065.1 GCA_028678715.1 Methanomicrobiales archaeon
CGGACCGCGAAGTCCAGGTCTTTGACGATATCCAGGTGCACCTCCCGGTGGCACTCCAGCAGGATCTCCCGGACCAGCTCCGTCACCGACTGCCGGGTGATCTGGGTACCGTCGATGGTCTCGCCGAAGATGTCCTCCCCCGGTTTCGGCTTGCGCACGTCACGGGACATCCGGACCGTTTTATTGATCAGGTAGGCCTGCCCGGTCTCCAGGCTGGTTCCCGTCAGGATGCACTTCGTGGTGGTGTTCCCCATCTCCACCGATGCCACGAGAAAATAGGGTTTCACCTTGTACTCGGGGATGTGCATCCCGGCCCCGTGGGCAATGGAAGGGGGACGGGGGCTTTCCACGATGTGGGGCTGGGGTTTGAAGAAGCGGTCCAAAAAACGGGGGGGCATCCAGTAGCATGTACCTGCCCCAGATCCATAAGGATTTCCCTTTGCCCCCGCCGGCTGGACCATCCATCGCCGGTAATTTGGGAACGGGCGGCTCAGGGCAGGCCAGTCAGGCACCCGGGGTTCTCTGCTCCGGAGCGCCAAGGGGGGAAACCGAGTAAAGGTCTATCCTCATACGGGAGAGGGCGAAGGGAGGGGGCAGGGCCCCCTCCCGAACCCACCCCCCTTGAGGATAGCCCCTTCAAGTCGGTTCCGGGGCAAGGTCCTCGCCCGCCTGGACAAACAACAGCAATAGGCAAGGGATAACCCCGGTGGCACCTCTCCTCCCCCGGCTGCTATTTAAATCCCGGGAGCAAAACCACTTGTACCATGAACAAGGGGAAGAGGGGCTGCGACGTAGTGATCTTCTGCGGGGGCCGGGGGACCCGGCTCTCCGAATGGACCCGGGAGATGCCCAAACCCCTGATCGAGCTGGGGAAGGCCCCCATTCTCTGGCATATTATGAAAATTTATGAACAGGCCAAGTATCGTAAGTTCATTCTCGCTTTGGGTTATAAAGGAGAGATGATTGAGGATTATTTCCTTCATCGCTATAAATTAACCAAAGATTTTGAATTGGATACTAAAAATAAAAAAATAACGAATATTTCAGAAAAACCAAGATTCTATAATAATATAGATAACCATCGTGTTTTCGCTAACGAAGCGTGGAGAATTGCCTTCGTAGAGACCGGCCTGGGAGCCAAGACCGCCACCCGTCTGTTACGGTGCCGAGAGTACATCCACACCAGTCCGTTCATGGTCACCTACGGGGACGGGGTCGCGGACATCGACCTCGGGGCGCTCCTGGCCCGGCACCGGCAGCTCAGGAAGGAACACGGGGTCATCGGCACCATCACCATCACCCACCCCTACTCCAAGTACGGCATCACCTCCCTCCGGAGCGACCTCGTGGAGCGGTTCCAGGAGAAGCCTCTGATGAACGAGTACATCAACGTGGGATTCATGGTGCTGGAGGACGGGATCTTTGACTATATCTCCGAGCGGGAGGATGTGATGTTCGAGGAGACCCTGCAGCAAGTGGCGGCGGACGGGCTCCTCGGGTATTACATCCACGACGGATTCTGGCATGCGATGGACACCTACAAGGACTATGGGGACCTGAACCGGATGTGGAAGGAGGGGCCCCAGTGGAAGATATGGAGCGAGTGAAGACCTGGAGAGGGCGGCGGGTCTTTGTCACCGGCGCGACCGGTGTCATCGGCCTCCACCTGACCCGTGCACTGGAGCGGTACGGTGCCGACGTGACGGTGCTGGTCCGGGACTGGGTGCCCCGGGCCCGCTCTCTTGGTGAATGGCTGGACGGGAAGGGGAATGTCACGGTGGTCCGGGGGGATCTCGCGGACCGGGACCTCCTCTCACGGGTCCTGGCCGAGTACGAGACCGAGTTCCTCTTCCACTTGGGTGCCCAGACGATCGTCCGGGCAGGAAACGTCTCACCGGTCACCACGTTTGCGGCCAATATCGCCGGCACCTGGAACCTGCTGGAGGCCGCCCGTACCACTGGCATGTACGACGGCGGCCTTTCGGCCATCTGCGTCGCCTCCTCGGACAAGGCCTACGGCACCGCAGCGACGCTTCCCTACACCGAGAAGATGCCCCTCTGCGGCGAGCACCCCTACGATGTCTCCAAGAGCTGCACCGACCTGATCGCCCGGTCGTATGCCGTCACCTACGATCTCCCGGTCTGTATTGCACGGATGGGGAACATCTACGGGCCGGGCGACCTGAACTTCAACCGGATCATCCCGGGCACCATCCGGAGCGTCCTTGAGGGGAAGGCCCCCGTGATCCGGAGCGACGGCACGCCGGTGCGGGAGTACTTCTATGTGGCCGATGCCGTGGATGCCTACCTGACCATGGCCGAACGCATCGACAGGCCGGGCGTTCGGGGGCAGGCCTTCAACTTCAGCAGTGGCGAGCGGTGCACCGTCCGGGAGGTGGTGGACCTGATCCTCTCACGGATGGGGAGCCGGTTCAAACCCCGGGTCCTTGCCACCAGTCGGCACGAGATCCAGGAGCAGTACCTCTCCATCGCGAAGGCCCGGAAAGTGCTGAAGTGGAAGCCCCGGACCCGGCTTGCCGGCGGCCTGGAGGAGACCATTGCCTGGTACCGGGAGGTCCTTGCATGATTGAAGGAGTCCAGATCATACCGCTGCGCACCATCCTTGACGAGCGGGGGATGGTGCGGCACATGCTGAAGAGTACCGACCCCCATTTCCACCGGTTCGGGGAGATCTACTTTTCCGTGATCTTCCCCGGCGCCATCAAGGCCTGGCACGTGCACCGGAAGATGGAGCTGAACTACGCCGTTGTCGCAGGGAACATCAAGCTGGTGCTCTACGACGCGAGGAAGGGCTCCCCCACCCGGGGGGAGATCCAGGAGATCTTCATGGGTGAGGAGAACTATGTGCTGGTCCAGATCCCGCCGCATGTCGTGAACGGCTTCAAGGCGGTCGGGAACGAGAAGGCCATCGTGGCCAACTGCGCCACCATCCCTCACGATCCCGACGAGATCGAACGGATCGATCCCTTCGACCCGGGGATAGGCTACCGGTGGGACATCCGCCACGGGTGAGGAGCCGCATCGCCATGGCCGGGATCCGGAGGGTTCTTGTCACCGGCGCCCACGGGTTCATCGGCTCCCACCTGGCCGCTGCCCTCCTGGACCGGGGATACCAGGTCTCGATCCTGAGACGGGAGGGGTCGGACCTCCGGCGGATCGGGCACCTTCTCGACCGGATCACTCCCCTCACCGCCGACCTGCGGGACCCGGAGCAGGTCCAGCGGGCAGTCCGCACCGCATCCCCGGATGCCATCCTCCACCTGGCCGCGTACTATGCGGTGGAGCATACACCGGACCAGGTCAGCATCATGGTGGATACGAACGTGAAGGGCGCGGTGGCGCTCCTGGATGCGGCCCGCACGGTCGAGATCCCCCTCTTCGTGAACACCAGCACGTGTACGGTGTACCGGGAGAGGGAGACACCGCGTGCGGAGGCGGACCCCGTGGGACCCCAGAACCTCTACGACCTCACCAAGCTCCAGGCCGAAGAGGCCTGCCGGTTCTTCCGGGACCGGTTCAGCGTCCCCTCTGTCACGCTCCGCATCTTCCCCCCGTACGGGCCTGGTGACAACGAGCGGAGGCTCATCCCCTCGGTGATCCGGAAACTCCTTGCCGGTGAGAGCCCGGCCCTCACCACCGGCATGCAGCGATGGGACTTCGTCCACGTGCGGGATATCGTGGCTGCCTACCTGGCAGTTCTCTCCTCGCCGGAGCAGGCACTCCATGGGGGGGTCTTCAACGTGGCAACCGGGGACCCAAAGACGGTGCGGGAGGTGGTGGAGCAGGTCCGGACCCTCCTGGGCTCCGGGACAGAACTCCGATGGGGCGCAGTCCCCCACCGGAGGAACGAGATCTGGCTGAACTCCGGCAACCCGGAAAAGATCCGGACGATGCTGGGCTGGGAGCCCCGGGTCTCCCCTGAGGAAGGACTGCAGGAAACCGTGACATGGTTCCGGGATCACCCGCGGAAACCCGGGGGAACCGGATGAGCCCCTCACCCGAACCATCCGCAGCTGCCAGCGGCCCCCTCGTCTCCATCTGCATCCCCACCTGGAACCGGGCAGGGATGGTGGGGGACGCCATCCGGTCCGCCCTGGACCAGACCTACCGGAACCTGGAGATCCTGGTGGTGGACAACGCCTCGACGGACGACACGGAGGCAGTGGTCTCCTCTTTCACCGACCCGAGGCTGAAGTACGTCCGGAATGACCGGAACCTGGGCCTCTTCGGGAACTGCAACCGGTGCATCGAGCTCTCCCGGGGGAAGTATATCCATATCCTCCACTCGGATGACATGATCCCCCCGGAGTTCACCGCCACCTGCGTCCGGTTCCTGGAGGGGCATCCGGAGGTGGCTTTCACGTTCACAGGCGCGGAGGTGGAGACCGGTGGCACCGTCACCGTCATGGATTATACCGGCAGAACCGAGATCTATCCCCCGCCGGAAGGATTCCGGCGAATCCTGCGGGACCGGAACGTGGTGGTCTGTCCCTCTGTCGTGGCCTGTCGGGAAGTGTTTTTCAATCACGGGGGTTTTTCCCCGGAGTACCCGTACGCATCGGACCTTGCCCTCTGGCTGCAGATCAGCCGGTCCCATGCGGTGGCCTTCATCCAGGGGACCCGGATCCGGTACCGGCAGGGGCCCCACTCCGAATCCCACCGGCTCCTCTTTGGCAGCGCCCTGGGCTACCTGGACGTGCTGCGGATCTACCTTGCCACAAGGGAGGATCTGGGGGCCGAGAAGGACCGGTTCAGGGGTGAAATGAACGCAGCACTGGAGCGGTTTGCCGGCGACTGCCTCTATGCCGGGTGGACTCGGGGCGGGGGGATGAATCAGGTACCGCCCTCCTTCCTGGCCACGATCGGCAGAGCTGCCCTCTCACTGGCAGCGGGCGGAACCCTGGGGTTTCGGTTCCGCCGCGCAGGGATCAGGGGCATGCTCTTCCTGCTGCCCGCAGCTTCACGGGTGCCGGGACTCAAGCGCTTGGTCAGCCTCCTCCGCCCGCACCGGGAATCGCTCTACTGACCGGCATGCTCGCCGGCCTCCCGCAGGATCCTGATGGCTTTTCCGCTGTACTTCCGCCCGGCTGCCCGATCCCGGAGCACTCTAGGAACGCCCGGCAGACCCCATCACCGGTGCAGAGGGAGCCGTCGGATCCCGCCATTTCGACGAAGGCATGATAGGGGCGTCATTTATCCCTGGGATCTGTGGTATACTTCCCGATGGTTTTAAAAAAATTTGGACTTCCCCCTGTTCCGGTTACACACCCCGGAGGTTCGCGTTCGCAGGCTCTTCAACCGACAATTCTGCGCAGGTGCCGGTCGCAGTTCGCCCTGATGGTCTCACTTCCCTGGATCCGTGCCACCTCCCGGATCGCTTCCAGCACGTGAACGCTCTCCTCCAGATACGAGAGGATATCGGCAGGGTAGAGGTCGATCCCGTACTCCTCCAGGAGGTGGACGCTGATCTGCCGGTGGTCCAGCCCCTCTTCCCTCAGTTCCAGCACCTTCCGTGCAAACCGGCGTTCCGGGCACCCGCAGTCAGGGGAGTCCCTGCAGCCGCAGGACAGGAACTCCCGCACGAACTCCAGGAGCTGGGCCCGGAGGGGACCGTCCAGGTACTCGAAGTTGATCCCGGAGGAGACCACCTCCAGAAAGGCCACGTGGAAGGCCAGGTCCGGGATCCGCATCCCCGTGGCCCTCTCCAGCTTCCTCACCGCCCGGAACCTGGCCCGGTCCGCGATCACTCCTCTTCTCCCGGCGGTGCCTCGTCGAAGTCATCCAG
>JAJRCY010000066.1 GCA_028678715.1 Methanomicrobiales archaeon
CTGGCAGGGAAGAAGCAGACCTCCTTCTTCACCGAGACCTTCTCCCTCGCCGACGTGTACCGTGAGTTCGAGCAGATTGCCCGGGAGGAGGGGAAGCGGTCCCAGCGCGGGAAGATGCTCTCGGTCCGGAAACTCCTGGCCAATGCGGAGCCGCGGGAGGGGCGGTACCTGGCCCGTCTGATGATGGGCGAACTGCGGATCGGCATCGGCGAGGGGAACGTCCGGGACGCCATAGCAAAGGCATTCGGTATCCCGGCCGGGGACGTGGAGCACGCCTTCCAGGCCAACAACGACCTGGGGGAGACGGCAGTGCTGGCACGGAAGGGGCGGGAGGCACTGCGGTCAGTGCAGATCGCGATCTTCCGGCCCGTCCGGCTGATGCTGGCCCAGCAGGGGACCATCGGCGAGATGGTGGCCGACCACGGGGAGGTAGCCGCCGAGTTCAAGTACGATGGGAGCCGGTTCCAGTTCCACCGGAAGGGGGATACCGTGAAGGTCTACTCCCGGAAGCTGGAGGACGTGACCAATGCCCTCCCCGACGTGATCCAGGCGCTCCTCCCCTCCACCAGCCACGACGTGATCCTGGACGGGGAGGCGGTGGCCGAGAAGGACGGCAGGCCCATGCCCTTCCAGTTCGTGCTCCGCAGGTTCCGGAGGAAGTACGACGTGGAGTCCAAGGCCGAGGAGATCCGGCTCGTGCCCTACGTCTTTGACATCCTGTTCCGGGACGGGAAGACGCTCATCGACCTGCCCTACACCGAACGCAGGAAGATCCTGGAGGAGTCCCTCTCGGCCCACGTCGCGCCCCGGGTGGTGAGCGGGGAGGTTGCGGACCTGGAGGCCTTCTACCAGCAGGCGCTGGATGCAGGGCACGAGGGGATCATGGTGAAGGCCCCTGCCTCGCCCTACAGCCCCGGCGTCCGCGGCCGGATGTGGGCGAAGATCAAGCCCGGGGTGGACACGCTGGATCTGGCCGTCATCGGGGCCGAGTGGGGGGAGGGGCGGCGGGCCCACCTCTTCGGGTCCTTTCTCCTGGCCTGCAGCGACAGCGGGGAGCTCCTCGCCGTGGGCAAGGTGGCCACCGGCCTATCCGACGAGATGCTTTCAGGCCTCTACGAGATCTTCCGGGAGAAGGTGATCCTCCAGGAAGGGAAGGAGGTCCGGTTCGAGCCGGAGGAGGTCTTCGAGGTGGGCTACTCGGAGATCCAGGCCAGCCCCAACTACCCCGGCGGATTTGCACTGCGGTTCCCCCGGTTCATCCAGCTCCGTGATGACAAGGGGATCGGGGAGATTGACACGCTGGATACTATTCGGTCTCGCTACCAGCGCCAATCGAAGTCCGGATGACCCGGTACTTGGACCGGTCCTCGTCCCCCTCGACGAAGGCATAGTAGGTGGAGTAGGTCCCCTCGATCTTCTGGAAGACCACCTCGCCGTTGAAGTCGGTGTACTTGCTGTAGACCCCCTCCCCCTCCTTCGCCCGGAGAATCACCTTCACGTCAGGTGAAGGTTCCCGTGTGTCCTTGTCCATCACCCGGAAGGAGACCGTGGGGTTCAGGGGCTCGGTGCCCCGGGTCAGGACCTCCCGGAAGGTGGTGAACCGGCTCTTCGTGGGGGTGCCTTTTTTCGTGTAGAACAGGGCTTCCCGTGTCGTGATCAGCAGGTAAAGGCCCAAGAGAAAGAGCGCGAGCCCGCCGATCCCTAGCACGAACAGGATCAGGCTGAGCTGGGAGCCTCCGAAGGGCAGGATTTGGGTGACCGGGAGGGCGACATCCAGAATCCACTGGAAAAAGGGGTACATCATCTCCAGGGCCCATTCAAAGATGTTGGTATGACCCGTGATGGTGATGAGGATCAGGATCACCGAGACGAGAAATACGCTTCCGATGGCGATGCAGACAAGACCGAGGGCGGTTCCCAGGGCCTTCACGACAAAGAAGCGGGAGAGCTGTTCGTCCGAGCCCTTGAAGACCCGTGCGACGACGACGACGAAGACGCACAGCGCGAGGACCCCCACCCCGAAGAGGATCAGGTAATCCTGGAAGGTGGGTGCCGGGGCAGGAGGCACGGCATCATCGGCTGCAGCGGCTGCCTGGAGGAGGAGCGGGAGGAGCAGGGGTCCCAGCCAGCGAGGTCCCATAGATAGAGATCGGCGCCCTGATAGATAAGGTTCTCTCCCCCCGCTCAATAGTCGGACAGCCGCCGCTGGGAGCGCATTTCGGGAACGAGAGCGCTCTTTTCCAGCCACCGGTACCCCCCCAGCCGCTCCGCGAGGAGCGCGATGGGATCGGCAAAGGAGGGGCATTCCACGGGAGGCGTGAGCAGGGCCTGTCGCGTCGCCTCCCGGACCACCCAGGTGCCCAGGGGTGCCCAGTAGTCGGGCGAGACCGCCCGGACCACCAGCACCGTCGCAGTCCTGCCCAGGCGGTTCAGGTGCTCTGCGACGGCCAGGCGTGCGGAGTAGTAGGCTCCCGTGATGGGGGAGTAGCCGTGTTTCCTCTCCCGCTCGCCATCCACGACGATCCAGTCCTCCTCCCCTCCCCAGAGGGAATGGCGGCCCCAGACCTCCACCATCTCGAACCGCCAGGGACCGGGTGCCAGCAGGCAGAGGACCCGGTTCCCGAAGAGTGTTGCCTCGTGGAGGCAGGCCGTCTCCCGGGGGGGAGCCACGAGGAGGGACCTGCGCAGGCCCTGGAAGACCGAGTCGTCCACCGCGGTGATGGCCCACCGGGTGGGCACCATCCGGCGCCTGCGCCCCAGGAGGCCTGCCGTGAAGAGGCGGGCGATGCGGTACACGTCCACGCCTTCCCGGTGCAGGAGGGTGCAGGCATCCCCGGCCCCCAGGTCAGTATCCGAGGTTGCCTGCTCCACCGGCCGCTCCACCACCGGGTTCTCGAGCACCTTTATCCTCCGGATCTCCCCGGTGAGGCCCACGGGTGCGACGGTCCCGTCAAACGCGAGATCAAACCGGGGCACCCTCGCGAAGGCCACCTCCACCCCCAGGGGGCGGGAGGAGAGGGCAATCTCCTGCAGGGACTCCTGCTGCCGCTCCGCCGGTGCCATGCCCCGGATGGTACCTGCCCGTATCCCGACGATCTGGTCAAGGGTGAGGCGCCGTGCAATCCAATCGGTGGGGAGGTCGCTGTCGTCCACGAGAAGCGGCCCGCCCTGGACCGCGGGGTAGCCCCGGCTGCCCAGGAAGACGGAAGGGGAGGTCCCGGCATACTCGCGGGCCGGTCGGAGCCGGAGCTGGGCAAAGAACCGGATCATCACCGGGCAGGCGGGGAGTCCGCAGAGGAGCCGTCCCTTGCACTCGGCGCAGCGCATCCTTTCACCCGGTCGGGAACCGCTGCACCCTCACCCGGTCCCCGAGCCGTGCCAGGACCTGCTCCACCCACTCATCCCAGCACACGGGCCCATCCGGAACCATGGCGGCCACCTCCGCACCCAGTGCATCGTCAGTGCCGTCCACCACATCCACGACGACAGAGCCCGGTGCGAACCCTTCCCTGACAATCCCGTCGCTGTCCCGGTCCACGATGCCCAGCACCGGGACGCCCCGGTGGGCGCAGATGTGGCCGCAGACGGCGGTGGTGTCATCCCCGATGGCCAGCACCCCGCATATCCCGGGGTGCAGGCCACGGTACAGGTCCACCCCGCAGTGGTCCACGACCTGCACCATCCCCACCGGGGGAGAGGACCCTCCCGCCCGCGGACGGACCTGGCGGATCATCCCGCTCTTGCACCACGCCCCCCGCAGGTCCACGGGCCCGGCCCGGGTCAGCTTCTCCAGGCCATGGGGCTTGGGGACCAGCCCGCGGACGGGTTCCACAACCCCGTTCCGCTCCCGCAGCACCACCGTCTCCTCCGTGGACGTGCCGATGACGATCCCGTTCACAAAGACCGCTTCCCCGGGCCGACAGCCCCGGATCAGTCGCCCGGTCCCCTTCTCCTCGGGCCCCGCCTCCCTCTCTTCCACCGGAAAGCCGGTTCTCCGGCTGATGGCGTCTGCCAGGGGGCGGTCCCCCCGGTTCCAGACGTAGACCAGGCCGGGCCCGCACTCCACCTGGACGAGGCCCGAACCGCTCCCCAGGCGCCGCGCCACGATCTCGCCAAAGAACCGGCCGGACTCCGCAGTCTTGCCCCGGTTCACGAGATACACCGCGCCCTGAACCTTCGGGATGACCCGGCTGGGGGGTTCGCCGCAGAAGGTGACGGGGAGACCGGACTCCTCGGCGGCGGTCCGGGCCATCACGCCGGCCACGAGGATCCGGGGGGGTGAGAGGAGATCCCGGAGGCGCGATACATCCCCCGCATCAAAGGCCTCCGGGCCGTGGACCACCATCACGGCACGGGAGAGGAGCGGGTCTTCCCGCGCCGCCCCCCTCCCCTCCCGCCCGCGGGAGGAACGGTTCCTCTTCCGGATCTCGGCTCCCGTACCCATCCCTGTCGGAACCCGCCTCAGAAACCTGTAGGCGCGCCGTACCTGCCGTTCTTCTGGGTCTGCGTCCCCAACGCGGGGTGCCAGCCATCGGACGCCCCGGGCACGATCAGGCGGACGCTGTCCGTGTAGTAGTTGGATGACCAGTGGTAGGCCCACCAGCGGTTCATGCCCCTGACCTGGACCCAGACAGCCAGGTTCGCGTCCCGGGTGGACCGGAAGCCGGTGAAAATGGTGCTGTCATAGACGAACCGTTCCGATCTTCCCCCTGTCGCGGTGCATCCGCAGCCGCAGCCTGACGCCGTCACGTTGTAATGGGGCTGGAGCAGGGGTTCCCTGCCCTCGGGTGCATCGGTGGCGATGAGCCTTCCCGGCCGGACCCGGATGATCAGGTCTTCCTGCCAGGGTCCCGGGGACCCGATGTACCGGGCAGTCCGGGCAATCCCTGGAGGCGTGGCCACGGTCGCGAGCCCCTCCCCGAACCGGTCTGCCCGGATCTCCAGCATGGAGAGCCTGCCCCCTTCCAGGATCGTGAGCTGCCATCCCTCCGGCCGCTGCTCGAAATCACCCCGCGCCAGGGCATCCACGAGCGCCTCCCCCTCCGGCCCGGCAGGGAGCGGGAGGATGAGGTCCAGGTCCGTAAGGGGCGCATCGCTCCAGACCTGTACCCGGTAGGTGAGGGTGGAATCGAGCGTGGTCTCATACAACCTCCCCGCAATGGCAGCACCCAGGGGATTGGGCACCAGCACCACACCGATTGTGACCAGAAGCAGCACCGCGATTCCTGCCAGGATCGGAAGACACCTCATCTGTGGACTCCCCGGGACCTTCTCTCCATCATTCCGGTGGTCCTTTCACGGGTAAAATGCTTCCCCGGCCTGGGGGAAACACGGGTACCGGGACACCGAAGAACCTCCAGTCCTCATGGGGGGAGGGGTGACGGGAGGGGGCGGAGCCCCCTCGCGATCCCACCCCCGGAGACGACAGTCCGGACTGGCGGAATTGATACGGGTGAGGAATCCCCATACCGCCAGCGTGCCGCTATTCCTCCGCCTTCCCCGCGACCTCCTGCATCTCCGCTGCCACCGATATCAGGCGCAGCCACATGTTCAGAGCGGCACGCAGCGCCGCGATATCGTCGGCCTCCACCTCCAGCACCACCGTAGTGTCCCCTTCCAGCCGGACGGTGATACGGGATCGGGGGTTGATCTCCTCGTTCTCCAGGATCACGGCCCTGTGGATGGCGGCGGCGTGCGGGGTGATGCACCGGAAGACCGCGGAATGGGTCACGGGCACACCACCATCCGCACGGTCCTCCGCTGGGTGCCGTCAAAGGAGAGGGAACCGGGGGCCTCCTCC
>JAJRCY010000067.1 GCA_028678715.1 Methanomicrobiales archaeon
ATCGTCTCGGTCCCGAGCGCCATGGCGGCGATGGCCTGGGCTCCCCCGCTCCGGTAGATCTCGGTGACGCCGGCGATGTCGAGAGCCACGAGCGTCATGGGGCTGATGGGCGGCGGGGAGCAGGCGCAGATCTGGGGGACGCCTGCCACCCGGGCCGGGACGGCGCACATCAGGGCCGAGGAGGGGTAGGGTGCCCTCCCGCCGGGGATGTAGAGGCCCACCCGGTCCAGGGGCGTGGTTTTTACCCCCAGCACGATCCCTGGCTCCATCTCCTCCAGCCAGAGGTCCCGGGGGCGCTGCCGCTCGTGGAACCGGGTGATCCGGGCCTCCGCCTCGATGAGGGCCTCGATGACCCGGGTATCCACCTGCTCGTAGGCCGCCTCCCGCTCCTCGTCGGGGACCGCGATCTCCGTGAGCACCACGTGCCGGGAGAGCTCCCGGAGGGCTGCATCCCCCCGGCTCCGGACCTTCCCGATGATCTCCTGCGCGGTGGCCCGCGCCCCGTCCAGGCTCTGCTGCCTGCCCGCCACCCAGGCTTCCACGTCCAGCGCCTTCCACATACCCGGGAAGGTCAGCGGGGCGGGCGTTTAAGGTTTCGACACCGGGAGGATGCGGGCATCTCGCTCCTGGAATGCAGGGATCCCTCGCACCCGTGAACCGTCCGGAGAGGGGTGCGGAGTTGTTAATGTATAATACTGAACTATCTCGAATTAATTAAAAAGAGTAATTAATATGGAGCGCAGAGAATTTTTGGATGATACCGATGGACACAACGCGTTTCGTTCCGGTCGCAGGGGTGGCATTCACCCTGCTGCTGCTGGGCGCATGGATCGCGGGCTGCACAGGCACACCCTCCGAGGGCACCATCCCGCTCACATCCCCCCGGCCCATGGCTGAGGGGCCCCGGGGTACCCTGCTCATGGCCACCACCACCAGCCTGTATGACACCGGGCTCCTGGATTTCCTGCGCCCTGATTTCGAGAAGGAGTTCAACGCTGACGTGCGGATTACCTCGCAGGGAACCGGGAAAGCCATGGAACTGGCGAAACGGGGGGACGTGGACATCCTCCTCGTCCATGACCCGGCACGGGAGATCGCGTTCATGGATGAGGGGTACGGGATCAACCACCGGTGCTTTGCCTACAACTACTTCATCATCGTGGGACCGGCCAGTGACCCGGCCGTCATCGCGGGGATGAAGCCCGAGGATGCCTTCAGGAAGATCCTGACCGAAGGCATAAAGGGCACCGCAGGGATTGCCTTTGTCTCCCGGGGGGACGGATCCGGCACCCATGCAAAGGAGCAGGCCATCTGGAAGGCGGCCGGTTTCAATTATACCGTGGACGTCCAGAAGACCGGCGCCTGGTACATCGAGGCCGGCAAGGGAATGGGCGAGACGCTGGTCATGGCCAGCGAGAAGGGCGCCTACACCCTGACGGATGAGGGCACGTATCTTGCGTTCAAGGGCAACCTGCAGCTCACGCCGCTCATCGAGCAGGGCGAGATCCTGCGGAATGTGTACTCGGCCATCACCATCAACCCGGACCGGTTCCCGAACCAGAATGCGACGCTGGCTAACCAGTTCATCACCTACCTCCTACGGGATACAACCCAGCAGAAGATCGCCAGCTTTGGGAAGGACAGGTATGGGAAGGGCCTCTTCTCCGCTCTTCAGGGAGCCGACTGTGTCCGGTTCGGGTGCGACTGCACCGCACTGGCAGGGGGATGAGACTCCGCGCAGATGGTGGGTATATCTGGATTGCAGCCAAAGGACAGGAATACAGGACCGGGGAGCAGACCGGAGCTCCCTGCGGCATACGGGGGAAGGGATGAGTGAACGAGATCCTTGAAGGCCTTGTCCAGGCTGTCCACCTGATCGTCACCCTGAATCCCGAGGTGATAGAGATCTCGGTCAGGACCCTGGAGATCTCCCTGCTCTCGACGGCCATTGCGACGATCGTCTCGGTCCCGGTGGGGGGCCTGATCCATTTCCGGGAATTTCGGGGGAAGCGGGTGATCGTCACCCTCATCCAGACCCTCTATTCCCTTCCCACCGTGATCGCTGGACTCTTTGTCTTTCTGCTCATCTCCCGTGCCGGCCCCTTCGGGTTCCTGCGGCTCCTCTTCACTCCTGCCGGCATGGTGCTCGCCCAGTCCCTCCTGATCCTGCCGATCATGGCCGGCCTCACCCTCACCGCACTGTCGGGGGTGGACCGGAGCAAACGGGACACCATCATCTCGCTCGGAGCCACCGAGACCCAGACCGTCCTCTCCCTGATCCACGAGGCACGGTTCGCCATCCTGGGGGCCGTGGTGCTGGGGTTCGGGCGGGCCATCTCCGAGGTGGGAGCAGCGATGATGATAGGCGGGAATATCCGGGGATTCACCCGGGTCCTGACCACTGCCATTGCGCTGGAGACCTCCATGGGGAACATCTCCCTCTCCCTTGCACTGGGGATCATCCTTCTCGCAATCGCCCTTGCCGTCAATCTGATCGTCATGCTGGTCCAGCAGGAGAGGGTGCCCCATGATTGACCTGCAGGGTGTGAGCCGGACGTACGGGGCCCATGCCGCGGTAAGGGACGTGTCGCTCCGGATCCCGAAGGGATCCGTGGTTGCCCTGATCGGGCCCAGCGGGAGCGGCAAGACCACGCTGCTGCGCCTGTTGGACCTCCTGGAGCGGCCAACGGCCGGCAGATACCTGTTTGATGGGGTGGATACCGGGGGATCCGAACAGCAGCGCCTGGCCATCCGCCGCCGCATTGCCATGGTCTTCCAGAAACCGGTGCCCCTCGCCACGACAGTGGGGGGGAACGTGGCGGCCGGGCTCCGGTACCGGAAGGTACCGAAGGAGGAGATCCGGGCGCGGATGGCGGCTGCCCTCGCCATGGTGGGCCTCTCCGGCCTCGCGGACCGGGACGCGGCCACCCTCTCCGGCGGCGAGATGCAGCGGGTGGCCCTGGCCCGTGCGCTGGTAACCGAGCCGGAGGTGCTCCTCATGGACGAGCCCACGGCCAACCTGGACCCGGAGAACACGACACTCATCGAGGAAGTTGTCCGGAGGGTCAACCGAACACAGGGTATCACCATCGTCCTCTCCACCCATGATATGGGCCAGGGTCAGCGCCTGGCAGACACCCTTGCCCTGATCATGCAGGGCCGGGTCCACCAGTCGGGAAGGGCACAGGATCTCTTCTCCTATCCCGGCACCCCCGAGGCAGCCCGATTCATGGGATTCGAGAACCTGCTGGAGGGAAGTGTGGTTGAGAAGCAGGATGACCTCACCGTGATCGACATCGGACCCAGGCGGATCACCGCGGTATCCGATGCAGGAGTGGGTGAAGGGGTCACGGCCTGCATCAGGGCAGAGGACCTGACCCTCCTCTCTGCACGGAGCACGCAGGGAAGTGCCCGGAACACCCTCGCCGGCACCATCACCCGAATCGCCCTCCACGGCTCCTTTGCCCGCGTGACTGTGGACACCGGTTTTCCGGTGACTGCCCTGATCACCCGGCGCTCGGCCGAGGAGATGGAGTTCCGGGTGGGGCAGCCCATCTGCGTCACCTTCAAGGCAACGGCGGTGCATGTGATCCGCAGGGCGGATCACTCCCCCCCTGCGGCAGGATGATTCTTATCCCGGGAGGGACGAGTGATACCCATGGACGTGACGGGGGCTCTTCTCATGATCGGGATCGGACTCGTGGTCTTTGTTCTCGGCCTCCTGGCCGGATACCTGGCCACGAAAACCTGGTTCCGGAACCGTTCCCCGAAGGCGGCGGAGAAGGGCGCAGAGGTTCGTCCCGCTGCGCCCGGACCCACCAGGAGGGGAGAGGATTCGTGAAAAGGCACGGCGGATACCGGCGATCCTTTCACGGTGGCATACCCGGTGACCTCAGCCCGCACGCGGGACGTCTCCCCCGCACCACATCCCGGAACTGATCCTCCATGCGTATCCGTGTCCTTGCCAGCGGCTCCAAGGGGAACTGCACCTGCATCGATGACGGCAGCAGTGCACTGCTCGTGGACTGCGGCCTCTCGGTGAAAGAGGCCCTCCTCCGGCTCCGTGCCGCCGGAGGAGACCCGGATCTCATCCGCGCCATCCTTGTCACCCACGAGCACGCGGACCACCTGGGTGGCGTCGCCCCGATGGCCCGGCGCCTGGGTGTCCCTGTCTACGGCACCGGCGGCACCCTCCTGGACCTGGCCGGGGCAGAAACGGGCCGGCGGCCGGTGCGCCTCGTCCGCACCGACCCCGGCACCCGCCGTGACGTGGAAGGATTCTCTGTCGAAGCTTTCGCCACCTCCCACGACGCCCGGGAGCCCTGCGGGTTCACCCTCACCGCCGGCGGGATCCGGTTCACCTGCTGCACCGACACCGGGGTCCTCTCCGACCCCATCATACGCCGCCTCCGGGTCTCGGATGCCATCCTCCTCGAGTCCAACCACTGTCCCGAGATGCTGCGCACCGGCCCCTACCCCGAGGTGCTGAAGCGCCGGATCCGGTCCCCCCGGGGCCACCTCTCCAACCGGGCGGCCGCGGCCTGCCTCCGGGCTCTGGGCTGCGACGCGGGGACCGTGATTCTCGGCCACCTCTCCGAGATCAACAACACGCCGGAGAAGGCGCTCGCCTCTGCAAAGGAAGGCCTCGGGCTCTACTGCGGAAGCGTGCGGGTGGTCGTCGGGAAGCAGCACCAGCTCTCGGACGCGGTGGAGATCTGAAGGGGCAGGAACCACTGACTGAGGGCTGTGGAGCTCCTCCGGGATTCGGGACACATCCGTGAACTGCTGATCGTAAACGCCACGTGCCCGGGAACCTGGAGAAGGCCATCCAGGGGAAGTAGATCGGGACCGTGATCAGGGCGTGAGGAGGATATCCATCTCTGGACCAAGCAAGGGTGATCACCCTATCCTCGCCGTGGGTGGGGCCGTGAGGGGGCTGTGCCCCCTCCCGTCGCCCTCCCCCCGTGAAGATGGTACGCCAGGCCGGTTCTCGTCATTTCTGCTGGTACTTCCCCGTCAGGGAGAATTCCCTTTCACTTCTCCCGTTGAGAGTAAATGTGAGTACATTAACGATAGAAAAATATTCATATTACAAGGTAAACTCTTTGTGGGTGAATCCGGATCCACTCTTCACCGATGCTCGCATCCGGGGACTGTACGCTCTGGCTGCGGACCCTGAGGAGCCGATGACCAATGACCTGCAGCGCGAAGCGATCCGGGGCCTGGGCCGCCTGGCCCGGCAGGGGAACGTGGAGGCACAGGCAGCCCTCTCACGCGTTGCACAGCGACCGGATCTCCACCCGCTCCTCCGGGAGATGACCCGCGAGGAGATTGAGCTGCCCGTGCCACGACATGCCGAGCCGGCGTCCTGAAGTCCTCCCTGAAGGATCCTCCCCTCGGGAGGACATGCCTGGCCCGGATGCTACCCTTATTTATTCTCGCTGCCATAACCACAGAATAGCGCGCCCGTACCCCGTGACGGGGAACGACCCGCGGGAGCGGCGTGGGATCCATGCAGTTCGTTGAATTCGCCCAGATCTGCGACCGGCTGGAGGGGATCAGCGGCCGGCTGGAGATGATCGAGGTCGTCTCCGGCGTCCTTCCCTCGCTGGACGACGCGGAGCTCCCCCTCTTTGTCCGGTTCGTGATGGGCCGGATCTTTTCGGACTGGTCGCCGCTGAAGCTCGGGATCGGGCCGAACCTCCTGTACG
>JAJRCY010000068.1 GCA_028678715.1 Methanomicrobiales archaeon
AGGGTGGGGTACTTCTCGTACAGCAGGTTCATGCCGCAGGACTGGCCGATCCAGTAGTTCAGGGAGTCGCCGGCAACGGCCGCCACCATGAGGAGCAGGCAGAGCACCTCCACCGAAAGAAATCCCCGTGCGGCCAGGGCACCGGTGATGAAGAGGAGGGAGTCGCCCGGGAGGAAGGGGGTGACCACGAGACCGGTCTCGACAAAGATCACGAGAAACAGGATCACGTAGATCCAGAGGCCGTACTGGCCGATGAGCGTCTCCAGGTGGCTGTCGATATGGATGAGAAAATTGAGGAGATCGGGAAGCATCTTCCGTACCCGGTGGACTGCCGTGCTATAAACGCTTTATCGTCAGGAGCTGCCCTGCCATGGCGGCGGCAGGTCCCCGTTCCCCGCCGGACCGGAACGAGCCCGGGGGCACCCGGATCTCGAACCGGGCTCCTTCCCCGGGAATACCGTTCTCCCGGATGGAGATGCCGTTGATTGAGAGGATCTCCCGGACCAGGAAGAGGCCGAACCCCATGTTCTTGCCCGTCCCGTGCGTGAAGATCCCCTCCCTGTCCTCCGGCGGGATGCCGATACCGTTATCCTCGCAGGTGATCACCAGGTCATGCCCCTCCCTCCGGGTGCTGAACCGGATCCGGGTGAGGGTGACCCCGTGTCGGACCGCGTTGTCGATCAGGTTGTAGAAGACCTTCTCCAGGAGAGGATCGGCAAAGACTTCCAGGTCTCCCACCTCCTCTTCCAGGGTCACTCCGTGCAGGTCCACCATGGGCCGCACCCTGGCAAGGAGGTCGCGCACCCTCTGCCAGAGGGGTGCATGGACCCCGATCTCCTGGTAGTCCCGGGTGAACCCGATGAGCCGCTGGATCGCCTCTGCTGCTGCCCGCTCCTTGCCGATGAATCCCCGGAGCTCGGGATCCTTGGCCATCTCCTCCCCCATCTCCAGGTAGCTGCGCAGCACCATCAGCTGGTTCAGGATGTCGTGGCGTGTCACGCTGGACATCAGGTGGAGCTTCCGGTTGGCCAGCTGGTAGGCATCCCCGGTCCTCTTCCTGTCGGTGACGTCGTGGGCCGAGGCGATCATCCCGTCGTACCGGCCCCCCTGATCCCGGATGGGGGTGAACCAGCCGGAGACGAAGAGGGGAAGACCGGTATCGGTGGTGACCGGCACCGAATCGAAGGCCACCGTCCTCATGCTCTCCCTGGCGTCAGAGTAGAAAGGCCTGAGGGCATCCATCCGGGCGGCCCCGGAATCCCGCAGGAAGTTCTTCTCCAGCATGCTCCCGCGGGGAATGCCCGTCATCCGCTCCAGGGCCGGGTTCAGGTAGTAGATGGTATCATCGGCATCGGTGACCCAGATCCCGTCATGGGCACTCTCCAGGATCCCCTCGTAGAACTCCTTGAGAGCATGGACCTCCTCGTCAGCAACCCTCCGTGCCGACATATCCCGCAGGATCACGCACCGGTAGTCGGTGCCCCGGTGCCGGAGGGTGTGGAGCGTGATGGCGGCCGGAAACGAGCTTCCTGCCCCGTCCGTCACCTGCGTCTCGCGGAGGACGGTGTCTCCGGAACCGGCGTCGGAGAAGGCCGCGGCGAGGGGGGGGAGGACCTCCTGGATCTTCGCCCCCAGGAGATCCGGCTCCTCCCTGGCCAGCAGCCGGGGTGCAGCCCGGTTGGCGGAGAGGATCGTGCCGTGCATGTCGGTCCAGAGGATACCCTCGGAGATGTGGTCCAGGGAGAAGCGGCTGAACTCGTGCTCCTCCTGGTTCCGCCTCGCCTGGCGTACCGCCCGCCGGATCAGGTGGACCAGCGACGTGTACTGGACGTGCGGATCCGGTCCCTTCTCCAGGTAGAAGTCGGCCCTGACCTCCATGGTGCGGGCCAGAAGCTCCGGAGAACCGTGGGCGGTGAAGAGGATGAAGGGGACGTGATCCCCGGCCTCTTCGATCCGGCGGAAGAGATCCAGCCCCTGCATCCCCGGAAGCCGGTATTCCGATATGATAAGGTCGAATCGTTCCGACCGGAGCAGGGAGAGGGCCTCCTCAGGGGAATTGCACGTCTCCAGGATGATGTCCGGCTCCTTCCCCAGTTGAGCCCCTGCCATCTCCCGCGCGCTGGGGTCGCTGTCCACGAGAAGCACCTGGATCACGGGGCAACCTCCCGGGTGGGGACGCGGGGGGCGGCTTCCCTGGGCCTGCGGCGGTTGCCGGATGACCTCTGCCGGATCCGGAGATGGCGGTTCATGGGGTGCAGTCCACTCCCAGTATGACGGTGGAGGGGCAGAATAGAGAATATCTTTACATTATATTATATAAATATTCGTATTTATCATAATCTTCGAATTATTCTTTAAATTCGTTTCTATCACATAATCTCCCTTATCAACGCCCCGCCCATCTCCCCAAATGTGGTGGACTTTCGGGCAGCACCCATGATGAGGCGGTCTCCCGCAGGCCGCAGAGGAATCATTCCCTCTACCGGTTCAACCCCTGGCTCCCTCCCGGGGGGGAGATTCACCGGAGAACCACAGGGTGTGCCATTGCTGCGGGAGGGAGTGTCCCTGCGGGCGTGCTGCCTGCAGATTAAGGAGTTCCGGATAGATGTTTCAGGATTGATAAAATTCTTTCGGGATCCAGCATTTTGAAACCACGTGGGTATTTCCGCGATTCACGGGCTTTCCACAGGTATTTGTATTCTTTATATAAACATTGCGCCGGGAAGTTGTTAATCGGTTTCTATCAATCTCTCATGAAATTATCGATGAAGTTAACTTTAAATATTTTCCATTGATCAATTCTCATTATCCGAACACGCCCCTGTCCATTCCGGGGGAGGAGATGAGATGATGCCTACCCACCACCCTCTGCCATGCCTTCCGAGGCTGGCGCTTCTCGCTGCAGCACTGCTTCTTGTGGTTGCTGCGTTTCCGCTTCCCGCCCTCGCAGCTGACAACCCGAAACCGGTCATCAAGTACCTGAGCCCCACGGTCGTATCTGCGGGGGCCAAAGGCCCTCGCCTGTACGTCATCGGTACCGGCTTCGGCCAGGACTCCTTGGTCCAGTGGGACGGTGTGGACCGGCCCACGGAGTATTACTCCAGCACCAAGCTCTCCATCCAGCTGGCGAACGACGACGTGGCATACCCGGCAACGGTGACGGTCACGGTCTTCAATCCCGCGCCGGGCGGGGGGCTCTCCAATGCCAAGTCGTTCATGGTGAAGTACGTGCCCATCGTGAAGAGTGTCCGGCCTGCCGTCGTCGAGCTGGAACCTGCCACCATGCAGCCGAAGGATGGCACGTCCTACTGGGAGATCGACAAGAGCCGGCTCAACCCCCCGATGACTGCTGCCTTCGGGAGGGCCCTTGAGGTGGTCTGCGAGAACAACCAGCCGGTGATCCTGGTCCTCCTCAGTGACACCTCGAAACTCTCCAGCACCACCAGGTCCGCCATCTACCGGCTCACGTCGTCAGCCCAGGGCCAGGTCGGGTCGTTCGACCGGATCACCCCCATCAGCGGGCCGGCGACGGGGCTTGCGGCCCGGAGCCCGACGGAGTTCTTCTACAGCTCCGGCCGGACGATCACCCGGGTGGTGGCGGGAAGCCCCCCGGTGGTCACCTCCTACACGCTCCCGTCCAGCCAGCCCACCATCGGAGGCCTGGATTACGTCGGGGGCCCCGAGCCTTACCTGCTGGCCATCAGCGGCGACCCCCGTAACCATAAGGTTCTCAAGATCCTCCTGAATCCTGCCACGGGGGACTTCACGGGCACCGGGGTCACCTTCCTGCAGATCAATGTCCCGGCAGGGTCTCCGCTGGCATCCTACACCTACACCGGTGTTTCGCTGGTGCCCGCGTGGGGCCCCTCCCGCGAGCCCGTTCTCTATGTGACCAAGGAGGACGGTACCGCAGAGCCCCGGGACATCGCCGCCATCGTCGACCTGCGCGGGACCGTGATCCAGACCGTGATCGGCGACCAGAACGGGATCCTCGTGGACCACACGGTCTGGAGCAGCGGGCTCTCCTCCAGCTACCTGAACTGGGCCAATCCCCAGGGGATCGATTACGTCGGGGACTGCTCCGCCTGCCAGTGCGGGCCGGGCCGGCTCTTCATGATCACCAGGGACTTCTGGAACAAGGGCCCCAAGTACCCCATCAATCCTCCCCCGGGCTGCATCCAGGGGGTGAAGTGGAATGACCTGGATCGGGACGGCATGTGGGAGAGGACGGAGCCGGTCATGGCCGGATGGCCCATCATCCTTTACAAGGAGTACTGCGGCCAGTGGTACAAAGTGGATGAGACCCTGACCGACACGGACGGATCCTTCTCGTTCTGCGACCTCAGCACCGGGAGCGGTGACTACCGGGTGGCCGAGGGTACCAAGGCCGGCTGGGTCCAGTCCTGGCCCGGAAGCCCCGGCTACCATGACTTTTACTACACCAAGTACACAACGGTGACCGGCAAGGACTTCGGCAACTACCAGTCCGCGCCGGGGACAATTGAGATCCGGAAAGAGGCTGCCGGCTGCCTGGCCCCGCCCGCCGGAATGGTGGGCTGGTGGGCCGGCGATGGGACCGCCGTCGACCTCGTGGGTGGCAATGACGGAATCCTCCTCGAAGGTGGAGGCTATACGACCGGCAAGGTCGATGAAGCCTTTTCTCTCGACGGGAATGACGATCTGGTCTATGTACCCGAAACGGCCGGCGGGGCGCCCCTGGACGGCTTCAGTGCCCTGACCCTCGACGCGTGGGTGAAACCCAGCCAGGTGGGCCCGGGGCTCCGGACCATTGTCAGCAAGTACAGCTACCCCCAGGAGAACGGGGTCAGTTACTGGCTGGGTATCCTCGGGGACGGCAGGATCGGGTTTGCGGTCTACACCGGAAGCACCGCCACCAATTGGGTCGGTTACTATGTTGAAACCCAGAACCCGCAGGTATCAGTGGGATCCTTCTCCCACGTCGCAGGGGTATGGGAGGGCGGGAACCTGCTCTCTGTCTATGTGGACGGTGCCCGGGTTGCTGCCAACCCGGTGGAGACCCAAGGAACCCCGGGGAACAGGATCGCTGATACCACCACCCCGGTCAATATTGGCCGCGTCGAAGGGTACAACGGGCAGCCGGATTTCCACTTCAAGGGAATCATTGAAGAGGTGGAGATCTTCGGCCGGGCGCTCTCCGCCACCGAAGTGAAGGCCATTTCCGATGCAGGCAGCGCCGGGAAGTGCAAGCACGGCGCGGTCACCTTCCCCTTCAGCGGCACCGGTGGCCTTGGCAGTTTCCCGCTGCTCGTAGGCGGTCATAAGTTCTTCGACAACCTGGCGCCGGGGACCTATGCGGTTACGGAGGAGGTGCCACCGGGGTGGAGCCTGAAAACCATCGAGTGCAGTGACCCCACCGGGGGCACCACCACCTCCGGCCCCACCGCTCAGATCAGCCTAGCAGGGGGAGAGACGGTGATCTGCACCTTTGTGAATGAAGAGTGCAGCCACAACCCGTGCGGATCCCCATGACGATCCGGCGGATACTCTTCCCTTTTTCTGCGTGGAGCCGCAGGATAACGTGGTACCACCGGGCAAGGAGTGAGGGGGGTCAAAGGAGTCCGGATAAAATCTTCAGCAATATAAAAATATTGCTCTTTTCA
>JAJRCY010000069.1 GCA_028678715.1 Methanomicrobiales archaeon
CTGGCGAAAGAGGAATACCGTGTGGAGATCTACACATGAGGAGACAGGGATACTGAGTACTGAGGAGAGCCGGGGGGAGAACCGATGGGTAAGGCGAGGGAACTACCGGTGGAGAAAGGCAGGGTCGCCTGCCAGGAGGGCGTGGCGGTCACCCTGGACCGGTGCCGGTTCTGCGCCCACTCGAAGGCGTTCCGGGTGAAGGGGGAGTGGATCACCTCCCCTGCCAGGGCCTACTGCCTCCGCAGCACGGTGGTGAAGGAGGTGGACCTGGGGAAGGTGGAGGCCGTCCTGTGCGATGATGACGGGAGCGACGGGTTCCGGTCCATCATGAGCATCATCAGCTGAGAGGGAACCCTGTACCGCCGGAGGGTTGGCGTATGAGGATATCCTCCCATCTCTCCGACAAGTACCGGGATGCTCCAGGGGGGGGGACTGCCGTCCCCCCCGCCGCGTGGGCGCCCCCTCTGTGAGGATGGGGTGAGCCGGGGTTTTCTCAGATCTGCGCAAAAGTATGCCCATGTTCTTGTGGCGGGAGGGGGCGCGCCCCCTCCCGGTCCCTCCCCCGTGAGGATACTCTGTTCGTCGGTCAAGGGTGCAGGATGCATCACCGGTCTCCGAAGACCGCGGGGGATGCCCACGCGGCGGGGGCGGAGCCCCCAAGAGCGTACCAGTAGTAGGCGTACCGATGATACTAGCATGCGCCGAACGGTGAAACCCTCACGGGCCGCGGCGGGGGCGGAGTCCCTGAATGCGTCCGATTGGGAATCGGGGAATACCCAGAATTTACCTCATCCTGTAAGAACAAGACAGGAGGATCTCCCTGCCCTCCTCATCGCTGCCCCGTGAAGAACGGCAGGATCCTCTCCATCGAAATGTGGGCCTCGAAGAGATCGGCAAGCGCGTCATAGGGGTCACCCGCCCCGCCGGGGATGGAGGCCGTCTCCTCCTGTTCCCCTGGCGGTTCCAGCTCCTTCCTCCGGTACAGGAACTCCACCAGGGCCCGGATGGCCGATTCGTTCTGGAAGAGCCCGTGCAGGTAGGTGCCGATGACGAGGCCATCGGCAGAGACTGCTCCATCGGCATCGAACGCCTCCCCGTCCGCACCCCGTTCCGTGGTGCCCATGTGGATCTCGTAGCCGGCCACCTCTCCCATCCGGGAGAGGATGGGCCCGACCGGGCGGGCAGTTCGGCGCACCTGCACGGTGGTCTTCCCGTAGGTGCGGAACCGGGTCACGCAGTCCAGCAGGCCGGCACCCTCGTGGACGCCGGGGCTCGAGGACTCGATCCCCTCGTCGATGATCTCCTTCCCAAGGATCTGATACCCCCCGCAGATGCCGATGACGGGGATCCCGCGTTCCCGGGCCTTTCGGATCTCGTCCAGGGTTCCCCTGTCCCGGAGCACCGCCAGGTCCTCCACCGTGTTCTTGGTGCCGGGCAGGATGATGCAGTCAAAGCCGCCGAGGGGTGCACCCGGCGTCACGTACTCCACCGGCACCCTCCGCTCCAGCCCCTCGAAGTCCGTGAAGTTGGAGAGGTGGGGGAGCCGGAGGATGGCGATCCGGACGGCACCGCTCCGGGGTTTCTTGTCCGGGAGGGAGAGGGAGTCCTCGCTGGGGAGGGGGATGGTGGCATAGGGAATCACGCCCAGGACCGGGACACCGCAGATCCGCTCCAGTTCCCGTACCCCGTCGAGAAAGAGCGCGGGATCGCCCCGGAACTTGTTGACGATCAGCCCTTTCACGAGGGGCCGGAGATCCTCGGGGAGCAGCCGGAGGGTGCCGTAGAGCTGGGCAAAGATGCCGCCCCGCTCGATGTCCCCCACGAGCAGGATGGGGAGCTGCAGCGCCCGGGCGAGCCGGATGTTCGCGATGTCCCGGTCGTAGAGGTTCAGCTCCGCGGCCCCCCCCGCCCCTTCCACCACCACGTTCCCGTACTCTCCCTCCAGCCTCCGGTAGGCCTCCAGGGCCACCTCCAGCAGCCGGTCCGACTCACGGTAATACTCGGCGATGGGCACGTCCCGGTAGGGCTTTCCCATGAGCACGACCTGGGAGATCCCCTCGCCCTTCGGCTTCAGGAGGATGGGGTTCATGTCTGCCCGGGGTTCCAGACACGCCGCAAAGGACTGCACCGCCTGGGCGATCCCGATCTCGGCACCATCTCTCGTGACATAGGAATTGAGCGACATGTTCTGGGACTTGAAGGGTGCCACCGGGATGCCCTGACGGGAGAGGGCCCTGCAGAGAGCGGCCACGACAGTACTCTTTCCTGTATGGGATGCCGTCCCGAGGACCATGACCGACATCGGTACCCAGTGGTGGGCAGGGAGTTTTATTAAAGGGGCCGGTCTCACAGCTCTCACATGCAGCTCTCTTCCACGGCCGAGATCCTGCTGACCCGGCGCTATCTCCTTCCCGGCGAAAACCCTGCCGGGCTCTTCTCCCGGGTGGCGCATGCGGTGGACACCCCAAAGAAGGATGCATTCCTGCGGATGATGGAGGAACTCCTCTTCCTCCCCAATACCCCCACCCTGATGAACGCGGGGACGGTCGTGGGGCAGCTCTCTGCCTGCTTCGTGATCCCTGTCCACGACTCCATTGACAGCATCTTCCAGGCGCTCGCCCAGATGGCCCAGATCCACAAGAGCGGGGGAGGGACTGGCTTCTCCTTCTCCCGGATACGGCCGGAGGGCGACACGGTGAGCGGGACCGGGGGAGTGGCGAGCGGGCCGGTCTCCTTCATGCAGGTCTTTGACAGGGCCACCGACGCCGTGAAGCAGGGGGGAAGGAGGAGGGGTGCCAACATGGGCGTGCTTGCTGCGAGCCACCCTGACATCCGGAGTTTCATCCGCTGCAAGCACAGCGGGGGGTTGCGGAACTTCAACATCTCTGTCGGCTTTGATGAGCACTATTTCCGGACCCTGGAGAGCGGGAAGCCCTTTGACCTGCTGAATCCCCGGGACGGAAGCGTCTGGGCGTCCGTGGACCCCCGTGAGCTCTGGGAGCAGGTGGCGAGGGAGGCATGGGCAACGGGCGATCCCGGCATGCTCTTCTTCGATGAGATCAACCGGCGGAACCCCACCCCCGGCCTGGGCACGCTGGAGGCAACCAATCCCTGCGGGGAGCAGCCCCTGTACCCTTACGAGAGCTGCAACCTGGGCTCGGTGAACCTGGCACGGTGCATCCGGAAGGATGACCTGGACGAGCCGCTCCTCCGGGAGACCTGCCGTACCGCCGTGGATTTCCTGGACGGGGTGATCGACGTCAACCGGTTCCCGATTCCCGAGATCGCAACGCGGACCCTGCTCACACGGAAGATCGGGCTCGGGATGATGGGCCTTGCCGACGCCCTGATCCTGCTCGGAATCCCGTACGAGTCCGAAGAAGCTCTCCGGTTCGCCGGCCGGGTGATGGCGCTCATCCGGGAGGAGGGCCATGCCAGGTCCGGGGAACTGGGGGAGGAGAAGGGCTCGTTCCCGGCCATCGACCGGTCCATCTACACCGGTGCCATGCGCAACTCCACCGTCACCACCATTGCACCCACCGGCTCCCTGCACCTGATCGCCGGCACCTCCTCGGGGATAGAACCTCACTTTGCCCTCTCCTACATCCGGAAGATGGCGGGAACCGACGTGGTGATCACAAGCCCCCTCTTCCTGGAGGCCATCTCCGCCATCCCCCACGGCACCGATTTCCTCGTGAAGGTGAGGGAGACGGGTTCCGCGAAGGATCTCCCCCTTCCCGATCACCTGAAGGAACTCTTCAGGACCGCTCCCGAGATCTCCCCGGAGTTCCACGTGAGGATGCAGGCGGCAGTGCAGAAGCACGTGGACAATGCGGTCTCGAAAACCGTGAACCTCCCGGAGGAGGCAACCCCTGCAGACATCCAGCAGATCTACACGCTTGCCCGGAGCCTGCAGTGCAAGGGGATCACCGTGTACCGGTACGGGAGCAAGCCGGACCAGGTCCTCTCCCACGGCTGCGATGTCTGCAAGGTCGATGACTGACCATCCAATTAATAAATAAAGAGCATTGAACACTAAAAGTAATGAATGGTGGGATCTGTCCAACGTGCGGACTGCCAAAGGAACTCTGCATCTGTGAAGAAGTTGCCAAGGAACAGCAGCGGATCAATGTCAAGATCAACAAACGGCGGTATGGTAAGGAAGTCACCATCATCGACGGGCTGGATCCCGTCGATATCGACCTCAATGAACTGACCAAATTCCTGAAAGGGAAACTCGCGTGCGGCGGCACCGTCAAGGGCTCATCCATTGAACTCCAGGGGAACCACCTGGAACGGGTCAAGGACCTCCTGGCCCAGAAGGGCTACAAGCTGGATAATATCTCATGAAATGAATCCCGGAATCTGAATTCCTGCGCGCTCCTTTTTCCGGTCCTGGAAAGGACACGGTCATTCCTGCGAAGTATTTCGAGGGATCAATCTTTCCCGGGAAAAATGGGGGGTGGCGGATTCACCCGGCCTCTCTCCGGTGAGTTCAGATAAAGAACCGGAATACGATCCAGGCGATGGTGAGCATGATGGCCGAGTATTTCAGCCCGGCGATGGCGCTCCCCTCCCCCATCTGCCCTGCCACCAGGCCCGAGAAGAAGCCCTGGATCATGCCTGCGTGGGAGAAGAGCCGCCTGTAGAAGCCGATGTCCACCGTGGCCATGAACGACCCTGCGCCTGCAGCCTTGGCTTTGGTCCCGGCTTCGGCCATGGTGGTAAGGAAAGTGGATTCCAGGATGGCAATCACGAAGAGGAAGACCAGGAACGAGATTACCACAATCACCATGTAGATGATCATGTTGTTTCTCCGCTCCATCTTCAGGTTGAAGAACTCGTAGGAGTCATTGGCCGCTGCCCGGAGCACCTCGGAGGCATCGCCTCCCGCCCGGGAAGCCTTGGCGATCAGGTCCACGGCCCGCTCGGCAAGGGGGGTCCCCACGCGGGTACCGAACCGGAGGAGGGCCTCCACGAAGGGCACCGACCAGGACATCTCGGAGTTCAACCGGCGGATGTAGGGTGTGAGGGCCCCGTACTGGCCGCTGGCCACGTTGTTGATGGCATTGGGGAGCGTCATCCCGCTGTCGTTCATGCCAGCCACGTCCCGGAAGAAGTTGGGGAGGGACTCCTCCAGGCTGTTCACCCGCTTTGCCTCCAGGAAGTCCAGGATGGCCAGGGGCACGATAGCAATCAGCACCGAGATGATGATCACATCATCGACCAGGGTGTCGGTGAGGAGGCTGGCGAGGCCATAGGTGGTGAAGATCAGGGAGACCCCGGTCAGGAAGACCAGGAATGCCAGGGGAAGGGAGATGATCAGCACGTTCAGGGGGTTCTCGCGGATGAACTGGTACGGGTGCTTCAGGAACCTGCCCAGCCCCTCACGGATCTTCCTCTGGTAGGAGATCTTCTCCAGGATGTGGCGCTCATCCCGCTCGTACTCGCTGAGAATCACATCGGGGGCATTCTCCCGTTTGAAGGTGGAACGGTTCAGGAAATTGTTGAACGTATCACCAAGCCCCATATCACACCTCCGGGGTCATGGAGGAGATCAGGATTACGAACATCACGCTCCCGAAGGGCACGATCA
>JAJRCY010000070.1 GCA_028678715.1 Methanomicrobiales archaeon
CAACGTGGGAGTGAACCGGCAGTCGAAGAGCCAGGTCTGGGGGACCATGGAGTTCATGGCACCGGAGCTGATCCGGGGGGAGGCCGATCCCTCCACCGAGACGGACCTCCATTCCCTGGCGGTTCTCCTCTTCAACCTCTGGATCTGGCACCACCCCTTCCACGGCAGGAAGGAGTTCGAGCTCCGGGTCTGGGACATCCCGGCGAAAAAGAGGGTGTACGGCACCCCGGTCTTTGTCTTTGACCCCGCGGACCGGTCCAATATTCTCCCCGCGGACCCGGACTATGAGACAGCCCGGTTCCGGTGGGGCTACTCCCCCCGGTCCCTGCAGGACCTCTTCACCCGTGCCTTCACCACCGGCGCAAAGGACCCGAAACGCAGGGTCACGGAGGGAGAGTGGCAGCGGCTCTTCCAGCAGCTGGAGGACGGGATCACGGGGTGCCCGAAGTGCCGGGCCGAGAACATCTGGGAGCCCGGGCAGGACGCCCTCACCTGCTGGCACTGCAAAAGCCCCGTGCCCCTCCCCCCAAAGCTCGTGATCCACCTCCCCGCCGGCCACTACCACGTGCTCCTCACCGGCAACCGGTCGCTGCTGCGCCGGCACGTCAACCCGGCGGGGAAGGAGGAGAATGACACTGAGGAGGTGGCCCGGGTGGTGCCCCACCCACAGGACCCTTCCATCTGGGGGATCCGGAACCTGACGGAGACGCCCTGGAAGGTGACCTTCCCTGACGGGAAGACTCTCGAGGTGGGGAAGGACCGGTCGGTTCCCCTGAATCCCGGTACCTTCCTTACGGTGGGTGCGATCTCTGCGGAGATCCGGAAGTAGCCATGCCGTGAGTGCCCCATGACCGATGCCGTCCGGAAACGCCTGGTGGACCTGGTGGCCGCATACGGGAAAGGGCTTGCCGGTGACCCGAAGCGCACCGAAGGGCTGCTCCGGGATACCTGCCCGGGGTGCAGCAGGGAGATCTTCCTCCTCGTGTCGGCCCAGCGGCTGCGCGTGGCTGAAGATCTCACGGCCCTCTCCCCATCGGTCCCGATGGAGGCACTCTTCCGCCGGCTCACCCGCAGGCTCCACGATGAGATGGGTATCGACGAGCAGTTCGCCCTCTGGGCCGTCCACTCCTGGGCCATCGCGCTGGGCCTCCTCGCTCCGGAGACGGCTCGGGCAGGGCGGAGGGCCCGGAAAGGAAGTCCGGGGAAGGCCGCGACGGAGGGTATCCCGGCGGGACCCTCTCCCCTTCCCAGCCTGGTCGTGGCCCCGGGAGGGGAAGGGCATTTCCGTACCCTTGCCGACGCGGTCCGGGAAGCCCGGCCGGGCACCCGCATCTTTCTCCGGCCGGGCCAGTACCGGGAGGAGGTCACCATCGACCGGACCCTGGAGGTGATCGGCGAAGGCCCGGCCACCTCCGTGGTTCTGGACACCGCAGGGCCGGGCGGGATCTCGGTCAGGGGGGGTGCCCTCTACCTCCACGGCGTGACCCTGCGGGGAGGGGCGCCGGCACCGGGCTCAGCGGCACTCCAGGTGCAGAAAGGGCTGGCCATTGTCGAGGATTCGGTGGTGGCCGGGGGAGAGACCTCGGTGCTCGTGCAGGGATCCGGGGCCTCGGCTCTCCTTCGCCGGTCCACCCTGGGGTGGGGGGCCGCCCGGGGCGTGGCCTACCTGGACCGGGCCAGGGGCACGATGGACGAGTGCCATATCCCCTCTGCTGCGCGGGGGATCGTGATCGCAGGGGGGGCCGATCCGGTCATCCGGTCCTCGCGGCTGGAGGGGTGCCAGACAGGGATTGCAGTCTCTGCCCGGGGGAAGGGGACGGTGGAGGGATGCACCATCACCGGTACCCGCCATGCCGGGATCTCGGTGAGCGACCTCTCCGATCCCCAGATCACCCGGTGCCGGATCCAGGAAGGGAACTTCGGGATCGAAGTGATCGACCGGGGCCGGGGCCAGGTCACGGCCACCGAGATCGTGCAGATGGCAGCCGGGGTCTTCATCTCCAGTGCCGGGAACCCGGTGCTCTCCGGGTGCACGATCCGGGACGGCAGGTTCGGCGTGGGGGTCTCCGACAGGGGGAAGGGGGTCCTGGAGGAGTGCCGGATCACCGGCCACCAGTACTCCGGGGTCTCGGTGAAGGAGAAGGGAAACCCGGTCCTGCGCCGGTGCACCATCACGGGGAACCGGGACGTGGGAGTCTGGGCATACCGGAACGGCGGGGCCACCGTCCAGCACTGCGATCTCTCGGGCAACGGGAAGGGGGCGTTCTCCATCGAGGCCGGGTCCCGGGTGAAGAAAGAGGGGAACCGGGAAAGCTGAGGGTGGCACCCGCATCCTTTGCGGCGTGGTTACGGGACTCCCTCACCTGCTGCGGAGATGCGAAATACCGTAGGGGATTATCCTCATGGGGGTGGGACCGGGAGGGGGCTATTGCCCCCTCCCGCCGAGAATGGATGAATCAGCCGGTTCTTTCTGAGATGGATACTGCCGGGACGCTCCAGGGGGGGCCTTTCGGTCCCCCCCGCCGTGTGGGCTCCCCCCCGCGTGAGGATATCCCGCCACGTCGGTTTTACCGAAGATCGGACTATCCTCCCCGGGGGGATGCCCACGCGGCGGGGGCGGAGCCCCCAGGAGCGTCACACTGGTGGTACGCGAATGTAAGACAACGCCACGTCTCAATTGGTGAAAACATCAGGGGCGCGTCGGGGATCGTTTGTTCAGCCCCTTCCCCTCCCCCCGCAGATCGCCAGGATCTTCCCGGCCAGGACCGCTACCGCCTGACGGGAAGGGGCCTCCGGCGGGAGGGAGACGAGGGGCCGCCCCTCCAGGTCCGCCTCCTGCACGGCCGGGTCCTCAGGGATCCGCCCCAGCAGGGGTACGGGGAGGGCAGCCCCTTCTTTCGGGGCGCCCCGGTCACGGTTGATCACCAGGTGCATGGTCGCGGGATCCAGGCCCAGGGAGACCGCGATCTCCCGGATCCGGGACGCGGTCCGGATCCCCCGCATGCCGGGATCGGTGACCACCAGCAGGAGATCCGGGGTGCCGATGGTTCCCCTGCTGATGTGCTCCAACCCTGCCTCGGAATCGATGATCACGAGCCGGTAGTCCCGCTGCAGGATGGCCATGGCCTCCGCCAGCAGGTTGTTGGCAAAGCAGTAACACCCCGTTCCCTCGGGCCGGCCCATGGCGATCAGGTCCAGCCCGTCGGACTCGACGAGCACCTGACGGAACCGAAGGGCCAGGAAGGCCGTGCGGGACATCCCGGGCGGGATGGAACGGGTGAAGGCCTCCTCCCGCATGGATCCCAGGGTCTCCCGGACGGTGAGCCCCAGCGCCTCGTGGTAGTTGGCGTTGGGATCGGCGTCCACGGCCAGGATGGGACGAACTCCGGCCGAGAGGAACGAGGCGGCCAGGAGCGCGGCCAGGGTGGTTTTACCGGTGCCGCCCTTTCCCGTAACGGCGATACGGCAGGGGGCTGCCATCACTCCCCTCCTCGCTCGCGGGCAGAGATGGCCGCTGCCGCCTCCATGATCCGGGCAGCCATTGCCTCGTCCGCCCCCTGGATCCCGCAGGTGGGGGTGACCAGGGAGCGGGCATCAAAGACCGCCGGGTCCATGCGGGCGGTCACGGCTTCGCGGATCGCCCGGTACCGTTCGTGCAGGGAATCAACGGTCTCCCCGGCGAATGGGGCCGCCTCAGCGGGCACGATCCCCCAGGCGATGACGCCGCCGCGCTCCAGGTACGCGGTGATCTCGTCCATGTAGAGAAGCACCTCCCGGCCCGTGCCATAGGCATCCAGGGAAAGGACCGATGGGTTCAGCGAGAGGACAAAACCCCAGTCAGTGTTGGCGCAGCAGTGGATCCCGAGGCCGCCGTCCACGAGCGCTGCCATCTCCTCCCAGCCGGAACGGACCCAGCCGACATCCACGGGCACCACCGACGACCCGAGGGTGGCCAGGTACGGCTCGTTCAGGACGACCAGTGTCTCCTGCACACCGGTACAGCGCCGCATCTCCTGTTCGCAGAAACGTGCCCGCAGGGCAATCATCTTGGGGAGGATATCCGCGTACTGCGGGTCATAGGCAATGGGCTTTCGGTCCCGGTCCACCACCTGCATGCCGAATGTGACGGGGCCGGTCACCTGACACTTCAGGAACCTGGCCGTCGGGAGCCTGCGCCCCATCATCTCGTGGAACCCGGAGGCATACGCGGGGGAAGGGCCGTACCGGGCCGCGTTCTTCTCCAGGTAATCCCGGTAAATCTGCTCCATCGCCTCCGAGAGGTCCAGGTCCCGGTCCACCAGGAGCTTCCCACCGGTGACGACCCGGCCGGGCAGCGGCTCCGAGTCCATGATGACGATCTGTTCCTGCAGGCCCCGGTTCGGCAGGGTGGGGACAAAGGGGAACTCAGGGAAGATTTGGAGCACCGTCGTGCAGGCGGCCACGGGATCCCGGTGCGGGAGGGCGCCCACCCCGGTCGCCAGGGAGCCCGGAGGCCTGATCCAGGCGGCCACGGGTCAGCCCCTCCGGATCCGGCACGCGTCCAGGAGCCTCTCGACGTCGGGGAAGAGGGAGAGGTCCGTGTGGGGCAGGAAGGTGGCCCGGGTGTACTCGTCCATGAAGGAGGCCTCGGCGTTCAGCTCGATGTAGGCGATCTTTGTCGCGATGTCGTCCACGATCTTCCGCTTCTTCCGGTCAATGAGCGCGATGTTGGCCCCCTCCACCGCACCGTTGCCGATGTTCCTGATGCTCGTGATGGGCACCTCGGGGATGAGGCCAATGATGATGGCATGCTCCTTGTTGATGTAGTTGCCAAAGGCCCCCGAGAAGAAGATCGACGTGATCTCCTCCCTGCGGATCCCGGCAGCGCTCATCAGGGTGAAGCAGGCAGCGAGGACCGAGGCCTTTGACATGATCAGGTTCTTCACGTCGTTCTCCGTGATCACGATGTCCTTCCCCATCGCCGTCTCCTTTGCCCACGCCACCACGAATTCGGGGAAGTGGGCCCCCTGGCGGATCCGTGGGGACAGGATGGCGGTGTTGATCCTCCCGGTGCGGTCGATGACACAGGCCCGGAGGAGATCTGCGATCAGGTCGATGAGCCCGGAACCGCAGATCCCCCGGGGCTTCACGCGGTTGATGGTCTCGTACTCCGGGTCCAGTGTCTCCAGGTCCAGGGAGATCTTCTCGATGGCGCCGGGGTTGGCCCTCATGCCGAAGAGCACCTCCCCCCCCTCCAGGGCAGGCCCCGCCGCACCCGCGCAGGAGAACATCCACTCCCTGTTGCCCAGCACCACCTCGAAGTTGGTGCCGATGTCGATGAGGAGCGAGACCTCGTCGCGCTCGGCCATCCCGGCAGCCAGGATGTCGGCGACCACGTCCCCGCCGATGAAGTCCGAGACCGCGGGGAAGACGAAGAGGCCGGCGTTGGGATTCACTCCTATCCCCAGACGGTGGGCCGAGGCGGTGAGGTAGCGCCGCACCACCGGCACATAGGGCTCCTCGATCATGTAGGCCGGGTCAATCCCCATCAGGATATGG
>JAJRCY010000071.1 GCA_028678715.1 Methanomicrobiales archaeon
CATCCGGGAGATGGCAGGGGCGCTCCTTCTCGGTACCGGCCACGTGGCCGCAGGGGTCAGGGCCATGGGCTCGGACCAGAAAAAAGTGCGGGAGGCCATCCGGGAGGCGAGGAGGACCATCCATACGGTCGGTGATACCTATCTCCTGGCCATGAAGGACCTCTTCGAGACCCCCGTCACCATGGACATGCTGAAGCGCAGGGAGGTGTACCACCACCTGTGGAATGCAGGGGGGGCCCTCCAGGCAACGGTGGACATCCTCCACAAGGCGGTGGTGGGGATCGACCTGGGCGGGGATTGAGAGGAGAGGATCACGACTGACGGCCTGCTAACGCCGTCTGGCGGTCCTTCCACATGATCTGGAGTGTGCGTTGTGCCAGGGGTGCGCCGGTCGAGGGGTCGGTAATCGTGAGGGTGATCACCACTTCCGGCGGATCCTGCTCCGATGGCATCGGGTCATAGGACCAGTAAATCGCTTCCGGTCCGCGCCGGGTCACCGGCCCGAGCAGGACCACCTGGTACGACGGCGGTGTCCAGGACAGGAAATGCCCCAAGGATGTCTCCCACCGGTACACCGCTCCCGGGGGAAGAATGCCTGAGGTATTCCGGGCAGAGAGCCGGATCCCGGGTGTGGAGGACATCATGAGGGAATACTCCGGGGGTTCTGCCGTGATCATCACCTCGAGAGGATCGGTGCCCCCGGTTCCAGGAGCCGGGGTAGCCGCAGGCCCTGTGGTTCCGCCGGTGAGCGGGGCACTGCACCCTGCCACCACCATCCCTGCCATGAGGACCAGGAACACTTCCTCCCACCGGTGATCCATGGAACCGGATGTGATGAGCAGGTGAATAAAGCCCTCCCACCGGATCATCCCTGCAGCACGACGCCAGAGCACTTGTTTCCTCGATCCTGTGGGAGATACCGATGAACATCCTGGACCTTTTCCTGCGTTCCGCCTGGAGAGGAGCGGCGGCATACGAAAGACAGGAGATCTCCTTCTTTCCTGGCCGGTGAAAGATTCTTGGGATGATCCGGCGTACTAACCCCCATGGAGCCTGCAACAGGGGGACAGGAAGCCCGCACCCGATTCTCGGCCGCGTGCGGGATGGCTGCCCCCCTCACCTTTTTTGGTACCGTAATGATCCTGGGATTCCTGCGGCCCGATTACAGCCACATCACGCAGCTGATGAGCGAGCTGGGCGTGCCGGGATCCCCGTATGCCATCGTCATGGATCTCACGGGACTGGCCCTGACCGGGGTCCTGATCATCCTCTTCACGCCGGCCATCCATGCGGCGCTGGGGAAGCAGCGGGGTGGAACTGTGGGAACCATCCTCGTGGCAGTGGTTGGCCTGGCCTTCATGGGCATGGCGTTCCTTCCCTGCGATGCCGGGTGCGTGCCCGTGACCTCCGCAGGGCAGCTCCACCTGCTTCTCGGCATGGCCGGTATCCTCATCACCGCGGTAGCTGCCCTCATCCTGGCTTATGCCATGAAGCAGTCCGGGGACTGGAATGGCTACTGGCAGTATTCGATCGCCACCGGTGTCGCGGTACTCCTGCTGGTCCCTGTATTTCCCTCATTTTCAGCGGTCCAGGGTCTCACGCAGCGCGTGATGTCGGGGATTGTGTTCCTCTGGACGGAGGTGGTGGCGATCCGGCTGTACCGACTGAGCTCAGCGGCGCATGGCGGAACCGGAAAGAGTGCCATCGGACCCCATGAAGACAAAGGTTTGTGACGGGAAAAGAGAAGAAAAAATTGCCTGCGGCTACTCACTCTATTCGCGAAAAAGTTACATACTCGCATTATGATGAATCAATTATGCCACCTGCTGCAGTAAAAACCATCGGAGACCAGATTTTCTGGCAATATGCCAAATTGATCTCCAGATCTGCGGGCCTTGGAAACCAGAGAGCCTTTCAGATGAAAAAGTTCATTCAACTGAGGGAGGGAGACATTCAATGGTCTTCTTCGATACGAGAATGGGTGAAAGAACATGAACACCCGGATGAATGCATCTACTGTGGTTCAAAAGAAAATCTGACTGTTGAACACATTCTGCCTTTAGTCCGTGGAGGTCCTGACACAGTGGATAATGCGATTAGAGTGTGCACCACCTGCAATTCAAGTAAAGGAGCGAAAAGGTTGTATGAATGGAGAGGATTGGGAAAAAAGGATACCATTCCCCGAATAGCTGAAGGCAAATACCTCAAGTTATTGTATGAATTGCACACCACACTGGGCACCCTCGGTATTGATAGGAAAGAATTGACCCAGAAGTTGTGCCCCCGGTGTGATGAATCCAGATTGTGTGAAGAAGCGGCAACGGTCGGGCAGCTGACCGTATATTGTCTTGAGGGCATCTTCCTGAAAGGATAGGTGAAACTGGATTCTCTGATTTTTATTTACCTTTGCAGGAATGCTCCCTCTTCCCCGTGCCCTTGCACTTGGGGCATGGACTGCTCTTCGTGGAATAGGGAATGTCGAAGGGCCCGCTGCCATCCCCCTGGCAGAGGGGGCAGGTGATATCCACCCCGCACCGGTCACAGCGCCACGGCTTCATGGCGACACTGTCTGTGCGCTGGATACAAATAGTTCCTGAGGGGGGTTTTCCGATGATTATCCTATCCTCACCGGGCGAGGGCGACGGGAGGGAGCGAAAGCCCCCTCCCGGTCCCACCCCGTGGGGATAGTCCCTTCCGGGGGAATCTCCCGACTGTGTGACTTTCGGTGCAGCCAGGTCCCGAGCGCTTAGAGCACCCCGAACCAGGCCGTGTAGGACGTGATGACTGCCACCACCAGGAGGACCATCAGGATCTTCTGGCCGCAGGAGTTGCAGATGCCAAGATGTTCGCCGCCGCAGTCCCGGCAGTATTTCGTGCGGCAGACCCGGCACTGCTGTTCCGGGCCGGTGTGCGAATGGGGGGATCCGGTCATCATCTCCGGATTGATCTCGAAGCTACATGAAGGGAACCGGGAAAGAACCGCGAAAAGAGAGCAGGGATGGCACACAGATCATCCCATGCTCACCGAGGAAGGGCGACAGGAGGGAGGTGAAAGCCCATTCTTCGGCAATTCCGAAGTGGCGAGATATCCTCATGGGTGGGCGCCCACGCGGCGGGGGGACCGCGAGGTCCCCCCTGGAGCGTCCCCGCTGTTGCCCTTCTCTGCTCACACCGGATGAGAATCGTATCTTACGGCACATGCCATTCCGCCAATCCTCGCCGGGGGAGGGCGAGGGGAGGGGGCAGAGCCCCCTCCCGGTCCCACCCCTGTGAGAATAACCTCTTCTATGGCAATTCGTACCGCTGAGGGACTCCCCACCCGGCGTCTGAAGGAGAAAAAGAATCCAAGAAAAAGAAGAGAGATAGATTACCCGAACAGGGCGCCGAGCCCGGCCATTGCGGACTCTTCCTCCGCCTTCTTGTCTTCCTTCTTCTCTTCGGCTGCCGGGGCCGCGGCCGCGGTTGCTGCGGCAGCTGCCGGGGCAGCGGCGACGGGGGCTACAACGGTGGCCTTGCTGATGGCCTCCTTGATGTCCACGCCCTCCAGGGCCGATACCAGGGCCTTCACACGGGCGTCCTCGGCCTTTACGCCGGCGGCGGTCAGCACCGCCTTCACGCTCGACTCCTCAACCTTCTTTCCTGCATGGTGCAGGAGCAGTGCAGCATAGATGTACTCCATTCTGTTTCACCTCATGGGTTTCCTGAAATTCTGTCCAGTCCTCGATTCTTCCCTTATTTCTTTCCCACAATACTCTCCAGGGCGACCGATTCCCTCTGTGCCTTCCCGAGCAGGAGCTCGATCACGTCCTTCTCGTAGACGTTCGCCTCGACCGCCAGAGTCCGGGCTTCCCGGACCGCCTTTGCCAGCAGGTCCGATGCCGTGGCACGGGTCGGGATGACTGCGTTCAGTGACAGGTTGAACGCCTGCTGAGTGGCGAGGATCATCTGGGCGCGAATCGCATCCTCGTCGATGGCGAGCATCTCCGGCTTGAAGACCATGCTCTCGTAGAAGGCCGCCTGCAGCCGGAGGCCCACGTCCATGGGCTTGATCTCCAGCTTGCCGAGCACGTCGGCCACCTTCTTGGAGATGACCTGGCCCTTCCGGACGATGGTCTTTGTCTCCCGGATCTTCACCTTGCCGGCCTCGATGGCCGCGGGCACGCCCGCCTGCTGGAGCTCGCCCACGATGGGGCCGGGCTTGAAGGACGTGGGGCCCTTCTCCACCACGATGTCCACGGGGGCGATCTCGCCGGGCTTTGCCGCCATCTTGGTCTTCGTCTTCTCCAGCATCTTGAAGAGCCGGAACGGGTTCGAGTTGATGAAGACGAGCGCCGACTGGCCGGTGACATGGGGCTCCAGGGCTGCGATATCCCCTCCCATCTCCCGGATGGCCTGGGTGATCAGGGTGTTCCGGGTCATCTTCACGTACGCCGTCGCGTGGAGGTCACGGCGGATCGCCTGCAGCTGCGGTGCCGGGATGCCCCGGACGTCCACCAGGGACAGCAGGGTGTACTCCTTCACCCGGCGCTTGATCTCCTCCACCTCGTCCCGCTTCCACTGGGGGAGGTGGTGCGTGTACAGCGCCATGTTACACCAGCCTCACGGCGGGTCCCATCGTGGTCTTCACGTATACGGACCGGATGTTCATGGTCCCCTGCTCCAGCCTGGACTCCACCCTCTTCAACACCGCGTCCACGTTCTCGGCGATGAGCGCCGGGTCCATCTCGGTGGACCCCACCTTCGCGTGAAAGGTCTTCCGGTCCTTGGTCCGGATCTTCACCGACGAGCGGAGCCGCTCCACGATGGGCCGGATATCGGTGCCCGAGGTGATCGGGATGGGCATCCTGCCCCGGGGACCGAGCCTGGGCCCGAGGAACCTGCCCACCTGCGCCATCACCGTGGTCTCGGCCAGGAAGAAGCGGTACTCGTTGGCGATCTTGCGTGCCTCGCGGGGTGCCCCGCCCAGCCGCTCGATCTCCTGGGGGCCCATGATCAGTTCCACCCTGGCGTCCTTGGCCTGGGTGGTGATGTCCCCCTTCCCGAGCACCGCGATCTTCACGCCGCCGAGCGTGTGCGGGAGAAGAATGGTTTCGTCGATACGATTCTTGGGCTGCGACAGGTCCACGTTCTTCAGGTTGATGGTGATGTCCACCGATTCCTGGAACTTCCGTTTCGGCGCAGCCTTGATCGCGGCGGTTACGGTCTCTACGATCTTTCCTTTCTCAACCATCTGATACCTCCATAGTCTCCGACCCCGGAACGGGATCTCCTATGGTTCTCCTGCGGTCACTTCAGCGCACTGTCAAATTCGCCTGCGTCGACGGCGGCAAACATCTCCTTGGGGCGACGGCCGTTTACGGTGACGCCCATGGAGACACAGGTCCCGATGACCTCCTTCACTCCGTGCTTGAGGTCGTACGAGAGCATGTCCTTTGCCTTCATCTTCGCAATCCTGACAGCGGCCTCGAGCGGCAGGTCACCCACGATCTGGGTGTTGGGCTGGGCAGACCCCTTCTCGATACCGGCCTCCTTC
>JAJRCY010000072.1 GCA_028678715.1 Methanomicrobiales archaeon
CCGTCTGCAGCACCGGCCACTGCCACCCGGAGGTGGTGGAGGCCATCTGCCGTCAGGCACGGGAGCTGATCCACTGCTCTAACCTGTACTACGTGCCGGGCCAGGGGGATCTGGCCGCCGATCTCTCCCGGGTCACCGGCATGGGGAAAGTCTTTTTAGCCAACTCCGGCGCCGAGGCAACGGAAGCGGCCATCAAGCTGGCCCGGGTCCGGACCGGGAGGAAACGGTTCGTGGCCTTCATCCACGGGTTCCACGGCAGGACCACCGGTGCTCTCGCCGTGACCCACAAGCCGGCCATTCGGGAGCCTTTCGAGCCTCTGGAGCCGAAGTGCACCTTCGTGGAGTACGGGGACCTGGATGGGCTCAGGAAGGCCGTTGACAGTGACACGGCCGGGGTTTTCGTGGAGCCCATCCAGGGGGAGGCCGGTGTGATCATCCCGCCGGAGGGGTTCCTGGAAGGGGTGCGGGAGACCTGCGATGCGAGGGGAGCGCTCCTGATCGACGACGAGGTCCAGACCGGCATGGGGCGCACCGGCCGCTGGCTCGCCCTCCAGCACACCACGGTCCAGGCCGACATCGTGACCCTGGCGAAGGGGATCGCGAGCGGCTTCCCCGTGGGGGCCATGGTGGCCCGGGAAGGGCTGGAGTTCAGGAAGGCCGAGCACGGCTCCACCTTTGCCGGCGGCCCCCTGGCATGCGCCGCGGCGCGGGCCACCCTCCGGGTCATAGAAAGGGTGCTCCCGGGCGTCGAGGCAAAGGGGGAGCGCTTCCGGCGGGGCCTGGCCGCACACAGTCCCCGGGTCAGGGGGCTCATGATCGGGATCACGGCAGGGGACCGCTGCCCGAAGGTGCAGAAACGGTGCATGGAACGGGGAGTGCTGATCAACTGCGCGGCGGACGGGAACATCCGCCTGGTGCCCCCGCTCACCATCTCGGAGCAGGAGATCGACATGGCCATCGGGGTGATCGATGACGCGCTGGGTGCGGGAGATCTATAAGCGGGGCGGCTACGTCTACGCCACCCGGGCCATGGAGATCGCGAAGGGTGCCGGCTGCCCCCGGATCGCCCGCCTGGCCTCCAACGAGAACCCCTCGCCGCCGTCTCCCGCGGTGGTGGCGGCGGCCTGCGAGGCCGTGAAGGGGGCGAACCGCTATCCCCCCGAGAACCAGTGGGAGCTCCTGGCGGCCCTGAAGGCCCTCCACCCGGACGAGCACCTGGTGGTGGGTGCCGGGATGGATGGGATCATCGAGGCCGTGATCCGGACGCTGGTCGAGCCGAACGAGGCGGTGGTCATCGCCACCCCCACCTTCTCCTTCTACGGGATCGCCGCGGGGGCGCAGGGGGCACGGGTGGTCTCCTGCAGGCGGGAACTGGACTTCTCGGTGAGCGTTCCGGCGTTCCTCTCCGCCTGCCGGGGAGCAAAGCTGGCCTTCCTCTGCACCCCCAACAATCCCACGGGTAATCTCACGCCGCCGGAGACGGTGGCCGAGATCCTGGAGGGGATGGACGGGATCCTCTTTTTGGACAACGCCTACGTGGAGTTCTCGGATCTCGACTACCGCCCCCTCCTGCGGAAGTACGACAACCTGGTGATCGGGAGGACCCTCTCCAAGATTCATGCCCTGGCCGGCCTCCGGCTGGGGTATGCCCTGGTGCCCGCTTGGCTGGACCCGTTCATGGAGCGGGCCATGACTCCCTTTGCCGTGAGCGTTGTGGCGGCGGCGGCCGGTGCAGCGGCCCTGGGAGAGGCGGAGAGGGCGAAGGCATACGCTGCCCACGTGGCCCGGTGGCGGGACCGCTTTGCCCGGGAGATCCGGTGGAAGGTCCACCCCTCGGGGGCCAACTTCGTGCTGGTGGACGTGGCGCCGATGACAGGCACCCGCGCCATGGAACGCCTCGCCGCACGATGCGTGCTGGTCCGGTCCTGCGCCTCCTTCCCGGACCTGGAGGACCACTACCTGCGGGTCAGCATCGGCGATGACTGGGAGAACGAGCTCCTGATCCGGGAGATCAACGCGCTATGATGACCGGGGTTACGGGCACGCCCGGGACAGGGAAGTCGGCGGCGGCCGACGTCCTGGCTTCACGGGGGCACCGCGTGGTGCACCTGGGCGCGACCGTGGAACCCTATGTCATCGGGAAAGACCCGGACCGGGGCACCGATATCGTCGACCAGGAGGCATGGGCCGCCGCATTTCCGCCGGTGGACGGGATCGTGGAAGGGCATCTCGCCCATTTCCTGCCCTGCAACCAGGTGGTGGTCCTCCGGTGCCGGCCGGACGTCCTCATCGCACGGCTCCGTTCCCGGGGCTACCCGGAGGCCAAGTGCCGGGAGAATGCCGAGGCAGAAGCCCTGGACGTGATCCTGGTGGAGACCCTGGAGCGGCACCCGGAGGATTCCGTGCGGGAGCTGGACACCACCGCGTCCACTCCGGAAGAGACTGCTGCCCGCATCGAGGGGTTCCTGAGGGGCGAGGTGGCCCCGGGCCACGGGGCCGTGGACTGGTCCTCCTACTTCCTGGAGGGCGGATGACCCTGGACCAGCTGCGGCCCCGGTTCGGGCACCTCCTGCAGCCCCTGGCCCGCCTCTCCCTGCGCGTGGGACTGACCCCTGACAGCTGCAGCGCCATCGCCTTTGTGGCGTCGATGGCATCCGGGATCGCTTTTGCCCTCTCCCACGTGCCGTGGGGGGTGGTTCTCGTGGCCGTGAACGCGCTGCTGGACGCGGTGGACGGTGCCCTGGCACGGGAGATGAAGGTGGCGAGTCTGAGGGGGGACTTCCTGGACCACGTCCTGGACCGGTACGCGGACATCTTCATCATCACCGGGATCTTTGCCGGGGGGCTCGCTCCCTGGCAGATCGGGATCTTCGGGCTCACCGGTGTGCTCATGTCCTCCTACCTGGGGACCCAGGCCCAGGCCGTGGGGATCGGCCGGTACTATGGAGGGACACTCGGGAGGGCCGACCGCCTGGTGCTGATCGTCGCTGCGGGGCTCATCGCGCTCGCCATGCCCGCAGGGTTCCTGGGCCTCCCGGTGATGGCCTGGCTGCTCCTCGTCTTCGGCATCTTCGGCCACGCCACCGCGATCCAGCGGTTCCTGTACGCGTGGCGGCGGATCAAGTGAGCGGGACTGATCGATGTAAACCAAACGTCCTTTTTGACGTTGAAAACCGAATTGGCGGGGCAATCCTCGCCGGGGGTGGGGGCGGAGCCCCCTTCCGGTTCCTCTCCCGTGAGGATATCCTGATCGGACAGTATTGCAATCCTCCCGATGGGATCCTGTCGTCCCCCGCAAATCCGTGATGGGGATGGGCAGAACCGAAAGCCCGGACAGAATCCTCACTGCGGCGGGCGCCGGATCTCGTCCCGCATCCTGTGGAGCAGGTCGTAGACGAGCTGGCGGAACTCGTTCCCGATGTCGTCCCAGGATTTCACGTCAGGAAAGGCGGGGGATGCCTCCTTCTTCCTCTCCTGGTGCCGGGAGTACGTAAGCAGGTCGCCGAAGATCTTGAAGTAGCCCCCGATGAAGACGATGAGGAATACCAGGAGGTACAGCAGGATCCGGAGCACCTCCAGGTTCGGGAAGAAATGGGACTGGGTGATGAAATCCACCCAGATAAAGATGTTGAACATGACAAGGACGAGGAAGACGCTCGCGATCGCGTGGAAGAGCGGCGCCGGCAGGTTGAAGGGGAACGTGAACCGGTCAAAGATCTCGCCGGTCATCATCAGGAGGAAGATGACCAGGAAGTAGGGGAGGTTTTCCTGGAGAAGCGTCACCAGGGGGTATCGTGGGGTTGGGAGCGTGGGGGCCACCTGCGAGAGGACCATGACGAGGGCAAGGAATACCATGACGCCGATGAGGGTGGTGAAGAGGGACCAGATGAGGGATCTTTTCCGGTTAAACAGCACGGGTAATCCTCCCTGCGAAAAGGGCGTTTCCTACCGGTGTGGGGACCCGGCAATGATAATCATTTTCATCCGCTCCCTCCCCGGGGGCAGGGATGGGATCAGGGCGTGTCAGCCGGTATCGATGTACTCCCCGTACAGCACCGACAGCACCGAGAGGAACAGGAAGAGGAGCGCGAGCGGCCAGCTGTTCAGGGTCGCAAAGTAGCCGGCAAAGAAGCCGGTCAGGTAGGTGGCCACCCCCCATCTCCCCAGGAAGAACGCGAACATCAGGGGAGCAAGGGCAATGAGCAGGAGGAAGATCAGCTGGAGGAGGACATCGGTGGTGAAGAACTGGGGCCCCAGGATCTGGGGGGTCCGCTGGGCGATGGCGGACGCCAGGGAGTCCAGGAAGAGGGTGACCAGGTCCTCTCCCGGGCGCGAGGCGTACCGGATCACGAGGCCGGCAATGACGGATCCTGCCAGCAGCTTCACCAGTGCGTTCCGCGGACGCATACATCATCTATCATGTGGAATCCAATAAATATCTTGAGGGGCTTAAAATACTCAATAAATACTTGAATAACTATATATAGAGATATACCTTCATTCCCTGCTCTCCACCGGAGCATTGTTTCTGGGGATGAGCCCGGGAGGGGCCTCTGCCCTTCCCGTTGCCCTCCCCCGTGAGGATGTCTCCTTCCTGCCACTGTTCCTGAAGAGAATCTGCGACAGGCTGCCGGCCGGGTCACGGATTGCTTCCTCATGGCAGGAATCATGAATTCACGGGCTCTGGATGGGATTCTGCCCGCGGATTCCGGTTATTTATCGAAACCTCTTTCAACTGACGGACACACCTGTACCCGTATGGGAAGAAAGAAAGCCGCCGGGGAAGCCCCACCCCTGAAACTGTTCTACATCTTCTACAGCCAGGACCGGTGGAACAACTGGCTCGCCAGCCTGAGGGACATGTCCTTTGAGCCGGTACCCGGGAGCGACGAGATGCCGGAGGGGTTCCTGGCCCTCTTCCGGTTCACGGAGGACATCACCATCGAGGTGCTCAAGATCGTGCGCCTCTTCCAGAATAAGCGCTTCACGAATGAGGAAGCCCTGGAGAAGCTGAAAGAGGTGCAGATCATCGTCATGTGCGAGTGCCCTGACGGGAAGCTGGGAGAGGTGATCGAGAACCTGCAGCTCACGCTGCTCGTCCTCTTCGCCGGGTGCCGGCGCTACCTGAACGGCGACTTCGGGAAGGATGTGAAAGCCCTCGTGAAGAAAGGGCGGGAGTGCGGGGACGCGGACCTGGACGGGGCGCTGGACGCGGCGGGTGCCATCGCCGCAGCCGTGATCGACGGGGCTCCGTGCTGCGGGAAGTACCTGAAGGACAATGCCGAGACGACCACCCTCTTTGACGACTGGCTGGTGGAAGTGGAGACCATGAAGGAGGCGATGGAGTCCCTGGATGACTTCGACGAGGCACCGCCGGGAGAAGAGGAGTGATCGCGGACCGGGCCAGGTTCCGGGCGGTGAGGAAGCTGGAGAGGGCCACGGGGATGCGGATCCCGGACCTGGCCTTCCACG
>JAJRCY010000073.1 GCA_028678715.1 Methanomicrobiales archaeon
CGCAGAGGCAGGACAGGATAAGCAGGAGCAGGCCCAAAATCACAAACGGGGTCTTTGCCATGAGCCATCACTCTTTTCCGTGCGGGATATAGATTGCGGAATGGAATGCACCTGAAGGAGCATCACTGCCCGTGGAAGCCCACCCATGAGAGCACCGGGCAATCCGGCAATGCACGAACCCGATCGCCACCCCGTGCGACGGCTCGTGGTGCCCGTGTTCTTCCTGTGATCCCTTCCTTAGCGAAAGATTGGCATTTTCCTTCTAACCCACTTCTGTAGTTCATGGGGAACACGATGGATCCGACTATCCTCACGGGGGTGATCGAACGGGATGCCCTCCTCGCGATTGTTATTGAATTCGAGACCACGACACAAAGACAGGGAGTTTCAGTGAGGAACAGACGGACCGTCGAAAAAAGGGAGTCCCCGGTCAGTACCGGTACCACCGCCCCTTGGAGTCGAACTCCCCCTGCGAGGGAGTTGCCGCGGCAGCTGCCCCATGCCGCCGGAAGAAGCAGGCCCGGTAAGCGACGACGAAGGTGCCGCAGCAGGTGAGGAGGAGAAATGTCATGGCGGCAGTGATCCAGATTCCCCCGGCACCGACAAGGCCGGTCAGGTCCGCAGGGGTGAGTGCCGCAAGCTCGGTCGCGTTCATCCGGGTAAGGGGTGCCAGCTGCTCCTCCAGGAGGATGCTCCAGGCCAGGAGGGTCATGATCAGGGCCCCGAAGAGGATCGCCAGGTTCACGAGAAAGAAGAGAAGGGTGGCCAGGGTATGCTGGAGGGTGAACTCGATGCTCCTCCGGATGGAGTCCAGCACCTTCCGGTCATCCAGCACGGCGGCAGCGTCGGTGAAGTAGGTGAAGAAGGCAAACGGGACGAGCACCCCGGGGACCACCAGGCTTGCTGCCGCCATGGCCCCGCCTGAGAGCAGGCTTACCGGAATCATGGCAAGGAACAGGGTCAGGAGGGCTGCTGCCAGGACAACGGCCAGGGGGAGGAGCACCCGGAAATAGCCGTGCCGGGCAGAGGCAAGGAATGCCGCGAGCCTGCCGTCTCCCGTTTTGATGGCTCCCAGGCTCCCGGCAAGGAAGAAAGGGAGGATGACCAGCTGCAGGATCGCGGCCCGTCCTGCGAAAAACCCCCCGACGTAGTACTGGAGAAGGATCTCGGTGACTCCGATGGTGCCCGTGGCCAGGCCCGTGAGCCAGATGACAGGCATGGCCCTGAGGAGGCCCAGGGCCTCCCGGAGGGATGCGAGTACCATGCGGTTACCGCACCCGGGGCATGGCCACGATCTCCCTCACCTGCAGGTCAAAGAAGGATGCCGTGTGGGCGGGCCGGATCACGCAGACGGTATCGGCTCCGCTGATGGTGCCCCCTGCGGCCACCACCTCCTCCGTCACGCCGACCGCACCCTGGTCGGCGGCGATGAGCGTGCACTCCACGGCCACCTTCAGGCCCACGGCGACGACCCGCCGGAGGGCCTCGGCGATGGCCTCGGTCCGGGACCCGCCGCCTACCTTCTGCGAGCGGGAGAGGGCCCGCTCCAAGCCCGAGAGGGCATGGGTCCCGGTCACGATGCGGGCACCCTTCTCCCGGAGCCTCTTCGCTGCATCGGGCGAGAACTCCCAGACCCCCGGCGACGAGAAGCCCACGACATGGGTCACCACCACCAGCTCAAGATCGGTCCCCTCCATCGCCTCCAGGAACCGCAGCGCCGTGGCGCCGGTGGTGCTCGCGACGACGATGCGGTGCAGATTCAATTCCTGTGCCCGCCGGACGGCCATCCGGGCCGCGTCCGCGGTGTTCTCCTCACCGGGACGGTGGAAATAGAAGATCTCCTTCCTGGTGAACGCCATGATCACAATTTAATAGGGTCCATTCATTTAAATGGAAGTGGTATGATCACGCTTGCACTGGCCGGGAAGCCCAACTGCGGGAAATCCACCTTCTTCAAGGCGGCGACCCTGGCGAACGTGGAGATCGCCAACTACCCCTTCACCACCATCGACGCCAACCACGGCGTGGCCTACGTGCGCAAACCCTGCGCCTGCCGGAGCCTGGGAATCACCTGCGCCGCCTGCGTGGACGGGGTACGGTTCATCCCCGTGGGCCTCATCGACGTGGCCGGCCTCGTACCGGATGCCTACAAGGGGCGAGGTCTCGGCAACCAGTTCCTGGACCACCTCCGGGAGGCGGATGCCATCATCCACGTCGTGGATGCCAGTGGTGGCACCGACAGCGAGGGCAATCCCGTGGGGACCGGCACCCACGATCCTAGGGAGGATATCCGGTTCCTGCCCGTGGAGATGACGATGTGGCTGTACGGGATCCTGCAGAAGCACTGGTCCAAGCTCCAGCGGCAGGCCCAGACCCGGGCGTTCTCCCTGGATACGGCCCTCGCCGATCTCCTGGCCGGTCTGGGCATCACCCGGGAGATTATCCACCAGGTGGATCTGGAGCTGGGGATCGATCTCTCGCGGGCGTCGGAAGAGGAGCTGATCCGGTTCTGCGGCCGGCTCCTCGCCCTCGCAAAACCGCTCTATCCCGTCGGGAACAAGGCAGACGAGGCGCCGGCAGAGCGGGTAGGGGAGCTCCGGGCCATGGGTGTCCCCCTGGCCACCGCTGCGGGTGAACTGGCCCTGCGGAACGCGACAGCCCATGGCATCATCCGGTACGTGCCCGGGGACCGGTCCTTCACGGTCCTGAAACCGGAATCCCTCACCGGGGCCCAGAAGACCGGCCTCGCCCGGATCCAGGAGGTGATGGGGAAGTTCGGGGGGACCGGTGTCCCCCAGATGCTGAACCAGGTGGTCTTCCAGGGGCTGGACCAGATCGTGGTCTATCCCGTGGAGGACGAGCACAAGTACTGCGACAGCCAGGGAAGGGTGCTCCCCGATGCGTTCCTGATGAAGCGGGGCGCGACACCGAAGGACCTGGCATTCCGTGTCCACACCGACATTGGCCAGGGGTTCCTGTATGCCGTGGATGCCCGGAAGAAGATGCGGATCCGGGAGAACCACCCGCTGCAGGACGGGGATATCATCAAGATCGTTTCCACGCGGAAATAGGGATAAAAGGCGGATCCGGGTCTGCTGCGGGGCTGACCTTTCCAGCAACTATTTAACCCGCAGGGCATAACTTCTGATCACGATGGCGGGAGAGATCTACCAGGCCCAGGTGATCCGCAACTTCTTTGACACGATCACCGGGCCGGACCGGAACCTGACGCGCATCTACATGTGCGTGGTAAGCCTCGCCAAACTCCGTCTTGAGCCGCCGGAGAAGATGGCCGCTCTCATGGAGCAGCTCCGGAAGAGCAGGGAGAAACGGGAACTCTCTGTGGATCTCCTGGACTATGTCTGTTCCGCCGCGGTGGAGCTGGAGATGACCTCGGTCCAGACCGCCTTCGGGGTCACGGATATCCGGAAGGCGACCCAGGACTTTGACCGGGTCAGCATCGACTCCCTCTGAGCTCAAGCAGCCGACGTTGACTATCGCGTATCATCTTTTTCCTGAATACTGTACGTACGACTGGGACGCTCCAGGGGGGGGAGCCGTACTGCCCCCCGCCGCGTGGGTGCCCCATCATGAGGATGGGATGATCCATCCTGTTAGGGAATGTGAGGATGGGATTTTCTGAGACACCGAGGATCACCCCATCCTCCCCGGGGGATGCCCACGCGGCGGGGGCGGAGCCCCCAAGAGCGTACCAGTTGTATGAATAGTCAAGAGTAACTGCTCTTCGAACGACAATCCAATGAAACCTCAGGCTCCGGCGGCGGGGGCGGAGTCCCCGGGAGAGTCCACCGGTCCTGGATAAGAGTGCGTGTGATGTGAGCTGTTACCGCTGGCTCTTCCGGATCGCGCCGATCAGCTGCAGCACATACCTCTCCTGCTCCTCCAGCGCCTGACTGTCATCAGGGGATGCGAGGAGGCCGGCCGCATAGACTAGGATCAGGGCATTGGCCACCTGCAGCTGGGGGGCATCCGGAACGTCGGTATCCTCCGGGCTGAGGGCCAGCAGGGGCACCTCATCGCGGGAGAAGGCCTCGGTGAGGGGCTGGTTGTAGGATGCCTCCACCAGGTGCTGTGCCCGTTCGCGGATGATCCGGAGTGCCCGGGCCAGGAGCGGCGGTATGGTCGCCGCATGGCGGAACGCGTGATCGCACCGCTGGACCGCCTCGTCATACAGGCCCATCTTGAAGGAGAGGAAGACAAATGCCGTCTGGTGACCGGCCTCCCGCCCGATGCCCGAGAGGAGGGGCTGCACCCGTTCCACATATCCGATCAGGAACTTATCCATCCCTACCACCCTTGCTCCACATACCACTCACTGGTACCAGAGGCCGAACCGCACCGCCAGGATCGCGAGACTCACGGCAAAGATCGCCTGCCACAGAAAGATCAGGCCGTTCTCGGGAAAGATGACGAACATGTACAGGCTGATAAAGGGGACGCAGATCGAGACGATGTCCTTGCGGGATGAGCGTATCGCGAGGATGGCGAGGACGAAGGACGCCACCACGCACCCGAGCATCCCCGGAGTCAGGCTGCCGATGAGGGGCACGGGGGCTGCGAGCTCCAGGGCAAGGCCGGCGCCTGCAATGGCAGGCACGAGCAGCCAGAGGGGGCGCCCGCGGGCAGGGTTCTCGCCGGCAGTGTCGCTCATCATCGTTCCCACAGCTATTGGGAAGGGGAAGGATAAATCCTCCCCAGCAGGCCCCGGGACGCGGGATCTTCTTATCCCTCCTCCGCCCATATACCGGGTGAGGCACGGTTTGAGCGGCAGGGAAGGGAAGGAGACCATGATCGCGGGGGCAGATCCCGAGTTCATCGAGGATCTCTCAGGATACCTGGACGTCCTCTCCAGCAGTGCCCGGCTCCGGATCCTGAAGCTGCTGGAGAAGGGCCCGAAGGATGCCCGGACGCTCGCAGCCGGCATTGACACGAGCTACGAGAACACGAAGAAGCACCTGGACCGGCTCCTCACCATCGGCGTGATCCGGAAGGAAGCCGGGTTCGGGAGGGAGACCTCCCGGGGCGTTCACCCGGTCTGGAACTATGCGCTCGTCCCCGGGAGCCTGGAGGGGATCGTCCGGAACCTGGGTCTCTTCGGGAACCTGCAGGTGACGCTCGCCCGCGGCGGCCTTGCGGATCGCCTCCGGGAGGTGCGGGTGCAGGTCTCCCGGGAGGTGCTGGAAGGGGCCGCAGTGCTGGTGATGCTGTCGGGCCCGGACGAGGGGAAGATCCTGCGCCTGGAGAGGCCGGCAGTCTCCATCGGCAGGGCGGATCCCGCGGGACCCCTGCCACCGGACCCCTCGCAGGCCATCGTGCTCCCCGAGCACTACCAGGCCGTCTCCCGTATCACCCGGCCTCACGGCAGGTTCATTCGGGCCGGAGAAGAATGGCAGTTCGAAGACACCGCCTCCACCGGCGGAAGCCGGCGGAACGGCGGACTGCTGGAGCC
>JAJRCY010000074.1 GCA_028678715.1 Methanomicrobiales archaeon
AGGCGCATCTCCTTCATGGTCCCCTTCCGGGCCAGGGGTGGCATCCGCTCCTTCAGGTACACGGCCTGGGTCTGGTCATCGAAGTACTGTTCGATCCCCAGGGGAGTGAAATCCCCCATCTGGGGCTTCAAGTACAGGACATCCAGCCCCTTTGCCTTGGCCACCTCGGCCTGGACGATGTCGCTCGTGATGAACCGGGCCTCGGCCTGGATGGCCGCGTTCCGTATGATGGCGTCGATCTCACCGCCACTGGCCAGCTTCACCTGGTCCAGCGTGGGCCGTTCCCCCACAAACTGGATCGTGATGGTCCCTTCCCGGGCCATCCGGGAGAGCCCCTGGAGTTCTGCGAGCCCCAGAAAGCCGATCTCCCGCCCCTGGTTTGCCTGCGCTTCCAGCTCTGCGACAACGGCCTCGGGGATGATTATCGTCACATCCTTGTATTCCCCGGTCTTGATCATGCCGGTGATCCGGCCGTCGATCACCGCACTGGTATCCGGCACCAGTTTCATAAAAACCTCTCACCTCGGTTGCGCTATCGGATCAGAGCGTATTGTGTGTCCCGTGTTGTGCTCTGATGTGGATGAGGTATCTCCGGGTCGGTATAATTTCCTTTCTTTTTTATTCCGGGTAATGATCTCTCGCCACCGTAATCCGGCCAGCAGGGAAATATGCAGCGGGAGGGGGCGAGCCCCCTCCGGTCCCACCCCCATGAGGATAGGCTGAGCCGCGGTTCATTGCTGGAACAGACCTGGCGAACCATCCCCTGGGGGGGGCGCCCACGCGGCGGGGGGGACCGCAGGTCCCCCCCCCTGGAGCGTCCCAGCGGTAGTCTCATGAATTGGAAAGAGGTTACCCCCAGGGCGAGTTATCAGGCCAATCCGGGCATGTGTGGCGGGAGGAGGCAGGAACCCTCCCGGCCCCTCCCCCATGAGGATAGCCCGATCCATCTCAAATCCACGGGGGAGTCGTAGTAGAACCTGTGGCCAGGATTTTACTTCCGGTACACCTGCTCGGGGTCAAAGACCTTCCGGGCGATCTCCCTGCCGTCCAGGGTGCGGTAGAAGCAGGAATAGTGGCCCGTGTGGCAGGCGGCCCCCTGCTGCTCCACTTCGTAGAGGAGGGTGTCCTCGTCGCAGTCCACGAGTATCCGCACCACCCGCTGCAGGTGGCCGCTCTCCTCTCCCTTCTTCCAGATCTTCCTTCTGCTCCGGGAGTAGTAGTGGGCATACCCGGTGGACCGTGTCAGATCCACCGCTTCCCGGTTCGCGTAGGCCACCATCAGCACCTCCCGGGAACCGTGGTCCACCACCACCACCGGGATCAGGTCATCGGTATACTTCAGTTCCATGGCTCATGCACCTGCTGCAAGCCTCATCACCGCGTAGAGGATATCTCCCAGGGCGAGAGCTGTTACGAACCCCGCGGTGATGGGCACGATGAAGGGCACCCCGTAGGAGATCCAGACCTGACCTGCCCGGCGATAGAGGGCCAGCTCCTTTCTGTACCGGTCCGGGTGCTCCCTCAGGTCCCGGGTGTAGATCCGGCCCTCCCCCCTCACCATCCGGGCAAGGGCCGTCCGGATGGGGATGAAACGACGGCGCAGCCCCTCCGGGGCCTCTTCGAACTCCTCCATCACGAAGCCGAAGGTGCGCTGGATGTCGTCGCCCGGGACGGGAAACCCGAAGAAGGGGTAGGGAAAGGGGGCCCGGTGCCCCCTGCGCAGGTTGTGGAGGGCGATCCCGAGGGGGGTCACCAGGTTCAGGATCACGGCATTGGTGAGCACTGAGAAAGGCAGGAACCCCAGGGGCGGGTACCCCAGGAGGGGCCGGAGGGGAAAGAGGGGGACGCAGATCGCAATGAAGATCAGGGCATAGGCATCGGCACCACCGAAGAGGCGCATGAGGGCGAAGAGGTAGAAGATCACGGAAAAGACAAGGGAGAGGGAAAGGTACCGGAGGGCCAGCATCCAGTCCTGCGAGAGGAGGCCTGCGTACGCCAGCACGGCCATGGGCACGGCCACCGCGAGCATGGGGTACCAGGTCAGGACCGGCACCCGGCGGTCGCGGAGGTCCAGCACCGACGCGTAGAGGAGCGTGATGCCGATGGCAAGGGCACCGACCATGAGGGGGAAGATCATCGGTACCAGTTATTTTCCGGAGGATCACCTTATGCCTGGCGGTTTGGATCCGGGGAAAACCGAAAGGATACAAGATATTTAACGGATCAAATCCCATGTACCGGGATAGGGTCGTTTCTGTGATTGAGATCCGGGTGGACGAGAACGCCTGCAACGGCTGCGGCCTCTGCGTCAAGGACTGTCCGATGCAGGTCTACGAACTCAGGGATGCGATCTCTGTCCCTGTCCGGGCAGCCAGCTGCATGGGGTGCCTCTCCTGCCACGAGATCTGCCCTGCCCAGGCACTGGAGCACCGGGGCGTGTACCCCTCGCGGCGGCACTACATCGATATCCGCGTCTGTGAGATGCTGAACCGGGTGATCTGATGACCGATGACACGATCCGGGAGATGAAGGACTCCTTTGCCAGCTCGACCGTGTACCGGTCGGAGGACGTCCCGCTCCAGTGTGTCCCTCCCCCCGACGAACTCGAGGACACGCTCCATGGCCTGATGAAGCTGAATGGCCTGATCATCCGTTCCCTGGAGGAGATCGCAGGAAGGGGTGCGAACGCCGTGACCTACCGGGCCGGGCGGAAGTACGGCCACGAGGTGGCGAAATACTTCCGGAAGATCGAGGACGTGGAGGAGGCCCTGAAGGAGTTATCCAACATCCTCCACGGGCAGTATACCATCGAGATCTGGAAGCCGGCGGACAAGGACCGGTACATCATCGAGGAGAACGGGAGCACCTTCATCTATCTCGTCTTCCACGACTGTATCGTCCGCCAGACGCTGCGGCGCAACGGCCAGCCTCAGGGGGGCCCCCTCTGCCTGACCCTCTTCGGGTACGTGGTGGGGGCCATCGAAGAGATCACCGGCAGAAAGGCGAAACTGGAGATCGTGCACACAGGCCCGAACGCCTGCCTGAAGAAACTGATCCTCCAGTGAGGCTCCCATGAAGATCGCCATTGAAGAACTCGCCGGCTGTTCCGGCTGCACCATCGCCATCCTGGACCTCCACGAGGCGCTGCTGGAGATCGTGGAGAAGGGGGAGATCGTCTATGCCCCGGTGATCATGGACGTGAAGGAGCCGCCGGACGGGATCGACATCGCTTTCGTGACCGGTGCTGTTCGGAACCGGGAGAACGAGGAGCGCCTGAAGCAGATCCGGAAGAAGGCAAATACGCTTGTAGCCTTCGGCACCTGCGCCTGCTACGGCGGCATCTCGGGGATCTCCATGCTGGACTCCCCGGAGCACCTGATCCAGCACGTCTTCCGCGGTGTTACGACCACCCGGCCCGATGCGGTCATCCCGGATGAGGTACCGCAGTTCCTGTACCGGGCGTTTGCAGTCGGGGACCTGGCAAGGATGGACCACTACATCACCGGCTGCCCCCCGAAAGAGATGTACTTGAAGAAGATCCTCCCGGCACTTCTTGCAGGCGAGGTGCCGGCCCTCTCCAAGAAATCCGTCTGCTCCGAGTGCGACCGGATCATGGGCTCTGTTGCGGGCTGGAAACTGAAGCGCCGTCACGAGGGGGTGCCGGATCGCGAGCACTGCCTGCTGGGGCAGGGGTACCTCTGCCTTGGTGCGGTGACCTTCGGCCGCTGCGGGGCTTCCTGTCCCCACAGCAACGTGCCGTGCCATGGCTGCAACGGCCCGTCCCTGGATATCCTCCGGGAACCCTGCCGGGACATCTACAACATGATGATCCGGCGGATCGCAGACCTGACCGGACACACCGAGACGGAGATCGAGAAGGAGATGTACGACGTGGCCCACACCTTCTACCCCTTCACCATCGGCTCCCTGATCATGGAAGACAAGGGGATCTCGAAGATCCGCGACTTGGTGCGGGAGAGGAGCAGGTGACCCAGATCACCATCAGCCCGGTCACACGGATCGAAGGGCATGCCCAGGTCCGGGTCTGGCTCAACGCGGAGAAGCAGGTGGAACGGGCCCACTTCAGCGTGGTGGAGCTCCGCGGCTTCGAGAAGTTCCTGATCGGGGCTGCTGTTGAGGAGGCACCACGGATCACGCCACGGATCTGCGGGATCTGCCCCACCTCGCACCACCTGGCGTCGGCTCAGGCAGTGGACCAGATCTTTGGCGTCACTCCCCCGGAGACAGGCCGGAAGCTCCGGGAGCTCCTCACCCATGCCCAGTGCATCCACTCCCACGCCATCCACTTCTTCATGCTGGCTGCCCCCGATTTCCTCATCGGCCACGATGCGCCGGCCTCGCAGCGGAACGTGCTGGGCATGGTGAAGCAGGCCCCGGCCATCGCCAGGAATGCCATTGAGGTGCGCAAGCTGGGGCAGCGAATCACCGAGGCGGTGGGGGGAAAGCCCATCCACCCCTCCAACGCGGTGCCGGGCGGGGTATCCCGGCCGCTGGAGGAGGGGCAGCGGGCCACCCTCCTCTCCATGGCCCGTCAGGGGCTTGCCATTGCCGAGGAAGGGTGGGAGCTGGCCCGGACCCTGCTGGATGAAACGGACATGAACCTGGGTGCGGTGGAAACCGCGTTTATGGGCCTGTGCCGGAATGGCGATTACTCCCTCTGCGAGGGCACGGTCCAGATCGCAGGAAAGGACGGGAAGCCCCGGGGGTCCTTCACCGGGGCCGATTACCTGCAGCACATCCAGGAGTACTCGGAGCCCTGGTCCTACCTGAAGTTCGTGAGGCTCGCGTCCGGAGAACACTACCGGGTGGGTCCGCAGGCGCGGCTGAACCTCTGCTGCGGGATGGGGACACCCCTCGCCGATGAGGCCCTGAAGGAGTACCGGGCCAGGTTCGGGGCGTACGTCCAGGCACCCCTCGCAGCCAACCTGGCCCGGTACGTGGAGTTCCTGGCCTCCTGTGAACGGGCCGTCCAGCTCCTGGAGGATCCTGCCATCACCGGCACCAGGGTGCGGGAGCCTGCCGGGAAGGTGGTGAACCGCAGGGGTGTGGGGATCCTGGAAGCCCCGCGGGGAACGCTGATCCATGACTATACGGTCGATGATCGCGGCTTCATCGAACAGTGCAACCTGATCGTGGCCACCTGCCAGAACAGCTGGGCCATCGACCGCTCGGTGGAGCAGGCGGCCCGGGGGCTTGTCGCGGACGGGGCGCTCACCGAAGCGGCCGGTAACCGTATCGAGATGGTGATCCGGTCCTACGACCCCTGCATCTCCTGCGCCACCCACGCCATCGGCCGGAGACCGGTCGCCATTGAAGTGCGGGATGCAATAAATATTTGAGCGGAGAGAGAGGAAGTGTGAT
>JAJRCY010000075.1 GCA_028678715.1 Methanomicrobiales archaeon
CGGCGCGCCCGGGAGGAGCGGAACGCCGAGCGGTGCCTGGCCTTCACCGAGGGCGCCAAGCGCTGCGCCGAGGCCCTCGCCGTACTCCGTCACCGGTAGACCTTCGGTCTTCCGTCACCGGTAGGGTGTCCGCAGGATCTCGGCAATCGCCCGGGCGGTCTTCTCCCCGATCCCCTTCACCTCCCGCAGCGCAGCCTCGTCCGCCGAAAGGACGGCGGCCAGAGAGCCGAACCGGGAGAGGAGCAGCCGGGCGCTCCTCGGGCCGACGGAGGGGAACGACGCCAGGATGTACTCCTGCTGCTCCTTCGCCGAACGGTAGGACTTGTGGGGGTGCAGCTTCCGCTCGCCCGGCTCCCCCTCCTCGCGCCGGGCCAGGGCGAGTATCATCTCCGCGGTATCCTCGTCGTCCCGGGTGAAGAAGACGGAGACCCCCAGGTCCACGGCGATGGCGGCCAGGGCGCCCCTGACGGCGTTGGGGTTCACGTCCCGTACCGAGTACAGGTCCGGCCCCTCGACGATCAGCACCGGCCGCGGTGCAGAGGATGCCAGCGCCCGTACCTGGCCGAAGAGGTCCCGCTCCACCAGCGTGTCCATGAAGTCCCGGGAGGTCTTGCGCTCGATGAGCACCCGGTCGCCGATGGCGTAGTCTCCCTGCTCCAGGCGGCGGAGCGTGATGCGGGCCCCCGCGCGGGAGAGGGCCTCCACCACCCGTGAGGAGGTCTCCCGGTCGTCCACCGTGATCTCCGGTCCCGTGGCCACGAAGGCGTCGATGGCCAGCTGGCCCCGGGGGACCGCCGGTGCAGCAGGAGGTGACAGGGAACGGGATGCGAGTGTCTTGATCCCGGAGAGCATGGCCCGCTCCTTCATTTGGCTCACCCAGCGGTATGCCTCGTCGGAGGTGCCCTTCGTCACGAGGACGATGATCTTTCCGGCGCCGTGGCGCCCGGTCCTCCCCTTGCGCTGGATGGACCGGATCTCCGACGGCACCGCCTCGTAGAAGATCACCATGTCGGTCGAGGGCACGTCCAGGCCCTCCTCGCCCACGGAAGTGGCGATCAGCACCCGGAACTCCCCCTCCCGGAACCGGCGGAGTGCATCGATCTGCTGCTTCTGTGACAGCCCCCGCTCGGCATCCTTCGCCGCCTGCCCGACGAACCTTTCGGCGGGAATCCCCAGGGACTTCAGGTGGTCTACGATCAGCTGCACGGTGTCCCGGTAGGTGGCAAAGATGATTATCCGGCTGTCGGGGTGCGCCCCCAGCTGGGCCCGTACCAGGGAACCCGCGATGCCCAGTTTCGGGTGGAGCTCCTCCGTCCATTCCGTGGCGGTCTGTGCGAGCCTCCGGAAGTGCGGGTCCTGTGACAGCCGCCGGCTCGCCTTCGAAGCGGCCATTCCCGCCCCTTCCGCGGCCAGCTTCTCCAGGTACCGCTTCAAGGCCCCGCTCCCCTGGGACTCGGCGAGGGCGATGGCATGGCGCAGCTTCATGATCTCGGCGTACACCGACGCCGCCTGGTAGGCGGTCCGGTCATGGTGCCGGATCCGGTCCTGGATCTGGGCGTTCAGCTGGTTCAGGGACCGGATGGTGAGGGAATCGGGCTTCGGGACCGGAAATCCCAGGCCCGCCAGGTACCGGAGCCGGCTGCCCAGCTGCTGCTGGAGGGTTTCGACAGCCCGGGCAAGGGGCGCGGGGAGCTGCACCGGCACGTACTGGATCTCCCGCTCGTGCACGTACGGGCGGACGTCCTCGTCGGTCTCCACCCGGGTCTCCACGTGCCCGATGGCCAGGTGTTCGCAGACCTCCTGGATCTTCTCCCGAACCCCCCCGGGCGATGCGGTCATGGCCAGGATCAGGGGTTTATTCGCATCCTTCAGGTACCGTTCGGCAATGAAGACGTACGCATAGTTCCCCACGGCACGGTGGCACTCGTCCACCACGAGGAGTGTCACGTCGCCGAGCACGTACCTGCCGGCGATCAGGTCGTTCTTCACCGCCTGGGGAGTGGCGAAGGCCACCCGGGCGGACCGCCACCCCTCCGCCCGCTCCTCCGGGGGTGTCTCGCCGGTGAACATCACGAACGGCGGGGGCTGGTCCGGCCCGGTGCCGGGGAGGGCCAGCAGCCGTTCAAAGAACCGGAGGTGCTGCTCGACGAGGGGTTTCGTGGGGGCCAGCACGAGCACCCGCCCGCCCTCGTTGTGGAGCCGGGAGGCGGCAACCAGGAGGGCCACCGCGGTCTTGCCGAGACCGGTGGGAAGCACCACCATCGTGTTCCTCTCCAGGGCCTGGAGCGCGATGGTCAGCTGGTACTTCCGTTCCTCAAGGCTCTCGGGCCGTACCAGCGGGTGGGTGACGTACTTCATGGGGAGAGGGACGCAAAGGAGGCGGTGCCGTCGATGAGGCTCCGGAGAGCGGGGATGAGCGCCTCCCTGCGGACCCGCACCTGGGCCATGGAGTCCCGGTCCCGGAGGGTGACGGTACCGTCCTCCATGGTCGTGTAGTCCACGGTGATGGCAAAGGGCGTGCCCACCTCGTCCTGCCGGCGGTAGCGCCGGCCGATGGCACCCGAGTCATCGTACTCCGCAAGGATGCCGGCCCCGATCAGCTCCCGGTGGATCTCCTCTGCCCGGCCGTCCAGGCCGTCCCGGTTGACGAGCGGGAAGACCGCTGCCCGGACCGGCGCCACCGCCGGGGGGAACCGGAGCACCCTCCGCACCTCGCCCTCCACCACCTCCTCGGCGTACGCATGCTCCAGAACCGCGTAGCACATGCGGTCAATGCCGTAGGATGGCTCGATGACGTGGGGCATCACCTCCTCGCCCCGCACCTCCACCTCCTCCTCCCTGACCTGGTAGAGGGACGGTGGGATCAGGTGTGTCTCGCCGTCCACCGTCACTCGGGCCCCTTCGGGCCCGGGGTCGGCGGCCGCGAGAGCATCCGCCACCGCCTTCGCGTTCCCCCGGAACCGGGGCCCCAGCACCTTCATGTCCGGGACGATCCGGCGCCGCCGCTCCATCCGCGGGGTCTCCAGCGGGAGAAAGACAGTAAGCGCAGTGCCGCTGGCCTGGGAATGGGCCCGGAGATCGTAGTCCGTCCGGTCGGCGATGCCCACCAGCTCCACCCAGCCGAACCGCTCGGAGAGCACCTCGGCATCCCAGCAGTCCATGGCGTAGTGGGCCCGTTCGTCCTGGAGGTGCTGGCGGAAGCGGAGCCTCTTCCCGTCCACCCCGATCCGCACCAGCAGGTCATGGGTGAGGGCCATGTAGTAGGCCACGTACTGGTTCGCGATGATCCCCTCCTCCACCGCCTCGCCCATCGCCACCTCCACGGGCGCCGCCCCTGACGTCTGCTGGTCGATGCCCAGCAGGGGGACCCGGTAGGACGCATACCGGTCGAACCGGGGGTGATCCTTCCGGGCCGGGTGCACGAAGATCTCGGCCTCGGCCTGGGTGAACTCCCGGAGCCGGATCATGCCCTGACGGGGCGAGATCTCGTTCCGGTAGGATTTGCCGACCTGCACCGCTCCGAAGGGCAGCCGGTCACGGTAGAACCGGAGCAGACGGGAGAAGTCGGTGAAGATCCCCTGGGCGGTCTCCGGGCGGAGGTAGCCCTTCCGCTGGGAGCCGGGCCCGATGCTGGTCTGGAACATCAGGTTGAAGGCAAAGACCGCGACATCCCCGAGCTCCTCCCCGCAGGAGGGGCAGGGCACCGTTTTCAGGACGCAGGCCAGCTCTTCGGAGGGCATGGCGCCGGCATTGGCCACCCCCGCACCCGCTGCGGCATGGTCCGCCCGGAGGTACTCCCCGCACCGGAGGCACTGGCACATCTTGTCCGAGAATCCCTTCACGTGCCCGGATGCGATGTAGATGGGCTCCACACCGATTGTCGGGCACTCGATCTCGTAGTACCCCTCCCGGATCACGTAGAAATCCCGCCAGATCTCTTCGATCCTCCGCTTCAGGAGCGCACCCATCGGGCCGTAGTCAAAGAACCCGGCCACGGACCCGTAGATCTCGGAGGACGGCCAGATGAAGCCCCTGCGCCGGGCCAGCTCGGTTACCCTGTCGTAGACGTCACTCATTGCAATCACGGGGGGGTGCCACAGTACTCCCCGGTATATCAGCGGCCGAGATTAAAACCATGCGAGAACCGGGCCCTCCGGTTTTCCTGATCCCTTCCCCGGGTCCTCCCCACACCCTGTGTGCTGTACCGTTCCTCCCGGATCACCATCATTCTTCCTTTCCCGGCGAGATGACCGCAGAGGGGGCTCCTGCCTCCGCATCCGGGGGACGGAGGACATGCGATGGGGAAGGGAGAATAGCACCTGTGAGCCGGAACCTGCGGATGGTTTCCCGCCAGGGACTCTGTGCATCCCTGCCTGCCGGAATCCCTCTGATGGTGCCAGCAAAAAACTATACAATTGGAATCCACCATGATAATAGTTTCTCTCTGTACCCTGTGATACCATTAAATATGATTGGGGTTACTGTAATCTCCAATATTCAGTGTGACCCGCACATGGATGACGATAACAGGAAGAAACAGCTGCTGGATCTTTTTGCCACCATCACCAGCAAGACCAAGATCGTCGAACCGATGAAAAAGATACACGGATCCCTCCGGGACAGGGATGCCATCGAGCGGGAGATCGCCCTGATCATGCGGGAGATCCTGGACAAGGGTTTCTTCAAGACCAAGCTCACCCCGCGCCAGCTGGCCCGTCTCGTCATGACCTTCCACGACGACAAGAACGATACCGAGATCGCCCGGGCGCTGGGGGACGAGAAGCTCTCCAAGACGGTGGCGAGGGCCCGTGTCCGACTCAAGCTCTTCCGGGACCTGGACTTCAACATGCCCTTCTCCCGGGACCAGATGGAGGAGCTCATTGACTCCGGGAAGACGCTGAAGGATGTGAGCGAGGCACTGGAGATCTCCCCGTCCACGCTCCGGGAGTACCGCCACGTGATCGAGGAGGAGAAGGATCCCACCCTGGACCCCTACCTGACCCGGATCCACGACGTGATGGAGGACCGGGACCTCTCCGAGCAGATGACCCGGGGCCTGATCCAGGACGGCCTGGCCGAGGCCATCGACATCACGGAAGCCGAGTTGATCGACGTCGGCTGAGCCCGCGTGTTCACTTCGGCACCTCTTATTTTTTCGCGGTTCTTTTCAGATATTCAGATCGACTCCGAGTGGGACGCTCCAGGGGGGGACCTGCGGTCCCCCCCCGCCGCGTGGGCGCCCCCCCCAGGCGAGGATGGTTCTCCATGTCGGTCTTACCGATGATCGGTCTATCCTCCCCGGGGGATGCCCACGCGGCGGGGGCGGAGCCCCCAA
>JAJRCY010000076.1 GCA_028678715.1 Methanomicrobiales archaeon
ATCATGAAGAGCATCAGGGAGAGGATGCCGTGGATGAAGAGTTCGCTCCCGTACACGACCTTTGCGTACACCGAGTAGATGACGCTGACCATCCCGACGAGAGAGAGGAGGAACCCGGTCACGTAGAAGATGATCAGGGGATGGAAGTTCAGGACAAAGTACTTCATGTACAGGCGCCACAGGAAGGTCTTCAGGAGAAGCCAGGAGACCTGCAGGATATAAAAGCCGTACCTGATCTTGGATTTCTCCTCGCCGTACCGGGCCGGAATCACCACGTCCATGATGCGGCATCCCAGCACGTTCAGCTTTGCGAGCATATCGTTGAGGTACCCGTACCGGGGATAGATCTCGTCCAGGTTCAGCCGGGAGAGGGTCTGCCGCGAGATGGCGGTGTACCCGTTCTGGGGATCGATCATCTCAAAGTAGCCGCAGGACATCTTGGTGATGTAGGTGAGGATCGAGTTCCCGAAGGAGCGCCAGCGAGGCATACCCTTCCGGAGGGTGCGGTGGATCAGACGGTTTCCCTTGGTGTAGTCTGCCATCTTCCAGACAATGGGGTCCAGGAGGCCGGGCAGGTACCGGGGATCCATCTGGTTGTCGCCCGCCATGACAGCCACCACATCCACCCCGTCCTGGAGGGCCTGCTTGTAACCGGTGGCAATGGCCGCCCCGACGCCCCGGTTCCGGTCATGCCGGATATAGGTGATCCGATCCAGGTCCCTGAGGTTCTGGATCTTCCCTCCCGTCCCGTCAGTGGAGGCATCATCCACCACGTACACCCGGTCCACGTACGAAGGGATGGAATAAAGGGTGGACTCGATGAGCTCCTCTTCATTATAGGCGGGGATCACCACGCCAATGGAATGCTGAGAGTACATGATATCTTCCGCTGACGGGGAGATCGGCCGTGGGAGGACAGGGGTAGCACGCCCTCCCAACCAGCCCCATCTCTCATAGACACAGAACATATTTATACGTTTTTATATCGAGAAATTATAAAAATGATAATGGCATAAATTTACTTTCCAAAAGAAATTCAACTGCTCTTTTTCATGGCAGATGCGGAAAAATACACTCAGAGAGCCTTCATTAACGGCCACATTTCAGTCAATATAGCTCGCAACATTGATATAATCCCTGATGATTCCGTCGGAGAACTGGATAACCTCGGACCATCTCCCATAAGCATAATACTCACCGGTGAAATACTGTGACTGTTCTATGCATAGGCGGATCGCTCCCCTTTTCTGGTGGAAACTGAAGAAACATCTTCAAATTCTCGGCATCCTCCTCCTCATCCTCCTGATACTCATGGGACTCTTCCGATCCTATACCGTACTCCACCCCCAGCATTTCTGGCACGGCACGAATGTCACGCTCGAACCGCTGGAAAACCTTTCGGCCAACACGGGAGAGGTCCTGCAGTTCACGGTCCGGGGTGCCGATCCCCGGGGAGAGACCCTGTCATACCATGCCAGTCCCCTGCCGAGGGGTGCGCAGATGGACGAGCGGAACGGTACGTTCATCTGGAAACCGGCTACAAACCAGTCCGGAGCCTACCGGATCACGCTGACAGCGACGAACGGCCGTTCCATTGCCGAGGAACAGATCATTATCTGGGTCTATCGACAGAATCACCCACCGGTGCTGCAGCCCATGGAAAACCTGACGTTATGGGGAGGCGATCGGATGGAACTCTTCGTGAACGCGAGCGATCCTGACGGGGATCCCCTCGAATACACCCTGAGCAATATTCCCCCGGGGGCCACCTTTGACAACCGCACCCGGGTTCTGGGGTGGCAGATTCCCGCAAACCTTTACGGCACCGGGATGTTCTCCGTGACCGTCTCGGACGGGTGGGACATCGCCCGGGAGTTCGTTCAGTACACCGTCATCCCCCTTGACGTGACAGACATCCCCCGGCCGCGGCCCCTCAGTGATCTGCTGGGGTACCTTCCCGAAGAGGACCTTGCGCCCCTCCTCCGGGACATCTCCCGCCCGGTCCACATGGTTTCTCCCGGCCTCGGGCCAGCGCTGCAGGAACAGATCGCCATGGCATCCCCCGGCGATATCATTCTCGTGTACCCCGGGACCTACCACGGGCGGATCAACGTCGACCAAAGCCTGCTCCTGCTGGGCGTGGATAACCCGGTCATCGACGCCGGGGGAACGGGCAGCGTCATCTCCCTCACCACCGGCGGTGCCACAGTCGCAGGGTTCACCCTGGTCAACTCAGGGACCCAGGCGTATGACAGCGGTATCAAGGTCAGCTCCAGCAGTAACCGGATCCTGAACAACCGCATCAGCGGCCACCAGTACGGCGTGAACCTCCTCCCACTCGCCGACGGCAACGTGATCCGCAACAATACCATCACCAACAGCAGCGGTGAGGGCATCCATGGAGAGAACCTCAGGGACAAGACCACCATCGATTCCAACCTGATCCTGAATCACAAGGGCGACGGGATTCACATCGAGTATTCCTGGAATGTGACCCTCCGGAACAACACCATCGCGTTCAACGGAGGAAACGGGATCACCTTCAATTACTCCCATTGGACCCGGCTGGAAGGCAACCTGGTGGAGAGCAACAGCCTGGACGGCGCCTTCATCGCCTCGGGCGCCCGGGATATCATTGAAGGGAACACCTTCTCGCTGAATGGAAACAACGGCCTTTTCCTGGAACACTCCCTGGACCCCACCCTGAGGGGCGACCAGATCGAGGAGTTCTCCCCGAGCGAGTACCTGAACCTTGTCCAGCGCAACGCCTGCACCGGCAATGACCGGGCCGGTATTCACCTCAGGGAAATCACCGCCACAGTGGATGGGAACGTCTGCACGTTCAATTCCAACGGGATACGGATTGTTGAATCCGCATCACTCCTTATCCGGAATCGCGCTTCAAGGAATGGTATCGGGTTCTATCTGATCTCCACCGAATGGAATGTCCTGCGGGACAATCAGGCCACTGAGAACCAGATCGGAATCGCCCTGGACGGGCGGTCCCTGCAGAATGTGATCAGTGCCAACAACGTGAGCAGTAACGGCATGTACGGCTTCTGGTTTGGACCGCGCACGGAAGGCAACCTCCTGCGGGACAACCGGGCAGCTCTGAATGCCGTCACCTTCCTCGCGCAGTCGGATAAGAATATCTTCGGTACCAACGAATTCCTGCTGGCGGAGAAGGAAGAGGGGGCCTGAAATCCCGGGTGCCGGAAGTGCCGGTCGTTCTGGAGGACCGGACATTTCTTCCGTGACGGGTACCCATGCTCCGTCCACCGGGACCTCGCCGGGTTCTTTGGCCGGCGGAGAAGCGTGCACGGTACCTCTGTCGGTATGTACCGGGAGAGGTGCACCGGGATCCGAAAAACCCGGGTCTTCCGGAACCTCCCGGTGAAGATCGTCGCCGAGCCGGCAGGTGATCCTGCAGTTCTGCTGACGTGCAGGGAACTGTCGGCCTGCCGGAGCCGCCTCTGAGAGGTGGAGTTCCGGTCCGAGGATATCATTGACGGGACGGCGGCCGGGAAATCCACGGATATCGAAACCGCCCCACCCGTGGGGCGCAGACACCATTGTACGGGTAGGTATATAACAGACCGGGGTCCATCCTCAGCTCTGGCCATGGGGTGCGGGGAAACAACACGGAACCGGGGTGCCATCGCCGCAGGATGCTTCCTGCTGCTCCTGATCGGTGTGGTGGTTTGTGCCTGCCTGGAAACCCCATCCGCACCTCCCGGAGGGAACGTGACCCCGACCGCGGCCGGCCACCCCCAGCTCTATTTCACGGGGGCGGAGGCCGCCCTCCTGGGGCAGAAGATCACGGTCGAACCGTACCGGACATGGTGGGGAGAGGTCCAGTCGCTGGCACGGAATACACAGTTCCCGAAGGGCCCCTCGTTGTCCCAGCAGGACCTGGAGAAGGCGGCCCGGGCGCTGCGCACGAACGCGTTCGTGTATGCAGTGAGCGGAGACAAGGTGTACGGCCTCCGGGCCAGGGAGTACCTGCTCAGGGCCTGCACCTGGCCCCACTGGCAGTCTGCGGACCGGCTGGCCGGCGGTCAGCTGCTGAGTTACGGTTCCGGCGCATTCCACGGGGCCATCGGGGAGACCTACGACTGGATCTCCCCGCTCCTCTCCGATGAGGAACGGGCCACGGTGCAGCAGGCCATGGTGGAGAAGTCCCTGGAACCGGCCCGTACGCAGTACGGCACCTCCGCGGAAAGACCGGATTACTGCACCAACCGGATTGCCCTCGCCTACGGCGGTGTCGGGGTCATTGCCCTCGCCCTCCGGGACGATCTCCCCGAAAATCCGGGGGTGGAGCCCTACGCAGGCCTGGTCCATGACGTGATGACCCGGAGGTATTTTGACTGTTTTGACCGCGACGGGGGATGGAGCGAGAGTATCGGCTACCTCTCCTTCGGACTCTCGGAGGATGCCGGGGGCAGCGGGGGGATCTATTACGCGGAGGCACTCCGGCGCGCCACCGGCGAGGATCTCTTCCGGCACCAGAACTTCAGCCATGCACCCCAGTTCCTGCTCTACTTCCTTCCGCCGGACCGCAAGGGGGAGTCCAGCGCGTTCGGCGACGAGGCCTTTTCCGCCGCCTTCCACAGCGCCCCGGCCGCGGCCCTTGCCTCCCGGACGGGCAGCCCCTCTGCCCAGTGGTACTACCTGAATGCTCCCCTGGAACGCCCCGATCCCGTGGGCGAGATCCTCTTTGCCGATGTGAGCCTCCCCGCCGCTCTGCCTAATGACCTCCCCTCCTCCATGCTCTTCCGGGACCAGGGATGGGTGGCAATGCGGACCGGGTGGAAATTGTCCGACACCCTGGCCGGGTTCATCTGCGGCCCGCGGAGGCCGGGGCATGGCCGGCCCGAGAGGAACAGTTTCATGCTGGACGCCCTGGGGGAGCGGCTGGTCATCACCGCCGGCCTCTCCTCCCTGGGGTATGACGACCCGGACTATATGGACTACAATTACGCCGCTGTCGGTCAGAACACCATCCTCCTGAACGGGGATCCCCGGAGCCAGATTGATTCCCCCGTGACCTCCTGCACCATCACCGATTTCATGACAACCCCGTTCTTTGACCGGGTCCAGGGGGAGGCGGCGGCAGCCTATGGAGGGAAGCTCTCGAAGTTCACCCGGGATCTGGTCTTTGTGAAGCCCGAGGCGCCGGGGTTTCTGGTTGTCAGGGACGACCTGGCCACCACCACGGGGAAGGCCACGTTTGACTTCCTTCTCCATGCCCTGGGGCAGGAGAGCATCACCCTCA
>JAJRCY010000077.1 GCA_028678715.1 Methanomicrobiales archaeon
ACGAGTCGCCTGCCTACCTCTTCCAGGGAACCTCGGTTGTCAGCGGCACAGCCACTGCGGTGGTGGTCAGGACGGGAAGCAGCACCGTCTACGGGAAGATCGCCCGGCGGCTCACGGCGCGACCTCCCGAGACCGAATTCGAACGGGGCCTGCGCCAGTTCGGGTTCCTGGTCATGCAGATCGTCTTCTTTCTCGTGATCTTCGTCTTCCTCATCAACGCCCTCTTCAGGCACGGGGTGCTTGAATCCCTCCTTTTCGCCGTGGCCCTTGCCGTGGGGGTCACCCCGGAACTCCTTCCCATGATCCTCTCCCTCAACCTCTCCCGGGGGGCCATCTCCATGTCTGACAGGGGAGTGATTGTCAAGCACCTGCCGTCCATCCAGAACTTCGGGTCCATGGATGTTCTCTGCACTGACAAGGCCGGCACCCTCACCGAGAACCGGATCGCCCTCATCCTCCACATCGATCCCGATGGGGTGGAGAGCGAGAAGGTGCTCCTCTTCTCGTTCCTGAACAGCTCCTGCCAGACCGGCCTGAAAAGCCCCCTGGACGAGGCGATCCTCCAGCACAGGGAGGTGGATGCGGGGGGTTACCGGAAGATCGACGAAATCCCGTTCGATTTTACCCGGAAGCGGATCTCCGTTGTTTTCGACCATGGGGGCGAGACTCTTCTGATCACGAAGGGTGCGCCGGAGGAGATCCTCCGCATGTGCGGAAGCTCCGAACGGGGCGATATCGCTGAGGAGCTGACGCCCGGGCGGGTGAGGGAAATCCAGGACCGCTACGATGGCCTGAGCCGGCAGGGGTTCAGGGTCCTCGGTGTCGCATCCCGGCTCATCGACGAGCGGAAGACGGTCTTGACAGCATCCGATGAAACTGACATGGTATTCCTGGGCTTTGTTGCCTTTGTCGACCCCCCCAAAGAGACTGCCCGGGAGTCCCTACAGCTCCTGGAAAGGGCCGGGGTTGCCCTGAAGATCCTCACGGGTGACAACGAGCTGGTCACCCGGAAGACCTGCGAATCCATCGGCTACGGGATTACGGGAATCGTCACCGGGACCGAGATCGCGCAGATGGACGATGACGCCCTTGGGAGGGTGGTGGAACGGACCAACATCTTCACCCGCCTCACGCCGATCCAGAAGGACCGGATCATCATCGCCCTCAAGAGGAACGGGCACGTGGTGGGGTACCTGGGGGACGGGATCAATGATGCCCCGTCCCTGCGCACGGCAGATATCGGTATATCGGTGGACAATGCCGTGGATATCGCCAGGGAATCTGCAGACATCATCCTCCTGAAAAAGGATCTCCGCGTGCTGGAGGAGGGGGTCCGGGAGGGCCGGAGGACCTTTGGCAACACCATGAAGTACATCATGATGGGTACCAGTTCCAACTTCGGGAACATGTTCAGCGTGGCGGCGGCTTCCCTCTTCCTCCCGTTCCTCCCGATGCTCCCCATCCAGATCCTGCTCAATAACCTCCTCTACGACATCTCCCAGTCCACCATCCCTTCCGATGCAGTGGATCGGGAGTATACCGAGCGGCCCAAGCGTCTCGATATCCGGTTCATCAAGAAGTTCGTTCTCTTCTTCGGCCCCCTCAGCTCCGTCTTCGATTTCCTGACCTTCTTCCTCCTGCTCACCGTCTTTGCTGCCTCAGAACCACTCTTCCAGACCGCCTGGTTCATCGAGTCCCTCGCCACACAGGTGGCCATCATTTTCGTGATCCGGACACGGGTATCACCGTTCACCAGGAGCCGGCCGGGCACGTATCTGCTGGCCAGCTGCTCCCTTGTGATCACCGCGGCGGTGGCCCTTCCCTTCACCCCGCTGGGCTCGGTCTTCGGATTCGTCCGGCCCCCCCTATTCCTCTTGGTTGGACTCGCCTGTCTGGCGGCAGGGTACCTGGCGCTGGTGGAGCTCCTGAAGCAGTGGTTCTACCGGCACTACGGAATGCACCTGGAGAAGGGGTTCAACGGGATCGCAGCCGCCCGGTGATTCGCGTGCGGACCCTGTGTCCCTCCAGATCCTCCGGAATACGGTGCATCGTCTCGGCACGGGCATGGACCAGCCCCACGACGATTTCCTCCTGTCCGTCACTGCCGCGGCCAATCCCGACAGAGACCACCCCGGGGAGAGAGAGCAGGAACTTCTCGTGCCGCCTCTTTACTTCCCGAATCGTACCAGGCATCCATTCCCTCCCTGCGCCCCTTCTCCCGCACGAATCAACTCCTGGTCAGAGCCCGATCCCCAGTGCCGCGACCACATGCTCGACGGGGTTGATGAGGGTGGTGGTGTCGCTCCCTGCAAAGAGGAGGCCCACCAGGTTTCCCCCCCCATCCAGGACCGCAGAACCACTGTCTCCTCCCTGGGACATGGCACCAGCCATCAGCTGGCCCGTGAAGCGGGCGGTCCGCCCGGCCCCGTAGGAGACATCGGCGGTCACGTCAACCTGCTGGATCTCTCCCGTCGTCACGGCCGTGGTCCGGCCGCTCTTTCGGACCGGTGTGCCCAGGCCGGCGGACCCGATGGACTGGACCACGCCGAGATCCAGGATCTCCGGCGACACGTCCTCCAGGTTCACCGGTCCGGCGAGGGCCGCGTCCACCATGTTCTCAGCTTCCAGGAAACGCACCGCCTGAGGCCGCGTCGTACTCCCGACGGCCCGGGCAAAGAGGTTTGCGAGGGCTGCAATCCCGCGGGCCAGAGGGCAGTCGCTGGGATCCGAGGTGAGGAACTGGATGGGGACAAACTCCTGCAGGACCGCGATCCGGTCCGCGGGATCCCTCCCGCCGTCGTAGGTACCCGGCTGGATGATCGGGTCGCCGATGGCGGCCACGTTCTCTGCTGCCAGTACGTGGTTGTTGGAGAGGATGCAGAGCTGCTGGTTCTTCCTTACAAGGCATCCCAGCGTCCCTGCCGTGATGGAAGGGTGCCCTATGGAGACACCACCCGGGGCCGGCCGCCACCGGTCCGTCCTTGCCAGCTGCGCCCGCAGGATGCCCGTCTCCACCACATCCGTGGGAATCCCCCGGATCTCGACGGGGACCAGGTCCCGGGCCGCGAGAAGGGCTTCCGGCACCTTCCTCACCACCGAGCACACGATGGAGAGCTTCCCGGTCCGCGCTCCCCCGACCACCTTGTATCCAATCCCGGCGGCAACCACGTGTTCCCGCGCCAGCAGGTCCCGCCGCACATCGGCGAGGGTGGCCCGCAGGCTGTCCATGTTCCCGTTCACTTCATCGTCCTCCCGTGCTGACTGCACTTTCTGGATGTGAGGTTCTGCGAGCAGTTAAACCTGCCGCGGGTGAGGGGTGAAGGCCTCTCCCACGAGCGATTGTCCGATCGGCTGGGCTGACCGGGATATGACTATCCCCGTCGGATATCCTGAGGGATCTGACTATCCTCACGGGGGGAAGGTCCGTGAGGGGGTTCTGCCCCCTCCCGTCACCATCTCGCGGGGAGGAGAGATGCATGATGTTCTCCCGAGTCAGCCCGCATCTGAGACCGGTTCCACCGCCGCCAGGATGACCCGCCAGCGGACCAGAAGTTCCGGGAGCCGGTACCGGGCATTCGCCGGGCTTGTGGAGGGCAATACCGCGTACCGCACGCCGGCAGGGAGTGCACCCGGCCACGCGGAGCGGAAGAGCCGGCCCGCGGCGGACCCGTTCAGTACCACCAGCCGCAGGGTGGGATGGGCATGGAGGAACCCGGGGATGTCATTGAGCACCGGGTCCCGAATCGCCCCGTCCCCGCTGCCCTCGCGGGCGCAGTCCCCAATCACGTCCCAGAGGGCCGTGCCACGGTCTCCCAGGAGGCGAAGCCGCTCCCGGTAGGGGAGGGTGCGGTCAATCCCCAGCAGTTCCTCCATCACGGCCCAGAACCGGTTCCTGGGGTTGGCATAATACTCCCCGGCGACCAGCGACTGGACCGACGGAAAGGATCCCAGGATCAGGACAGCCGGATGGGTTCCTGCCGCAGGGGGAATCCCCCTGTGCCGTGTGGCCCTGCGGGTCATCACGGATCATGTCGCCCGGCAAGGTATTTATCAAGCGCGGGAGAGGATGGTGCAGGTGACTGGAATGAAGATCTGTCCGGGCATGGCGAACCTCACCCCCGCCCAGCTCCGGAAGGTGATGAGCCTGGAGTCGGAGCTGGGAGTGATCCTGGTGGCGCATGGCAGGATGCCGACGGTGGCAACCCTCACGAAAGAGGAACTGGCATCGGTCCAGGCGCTGGAGAAGAAGACGGGCACGGTGCTGGTGGCGTACCGGGACTGAGGGCAGGTCATGGTCGGTGAGGCGGGAAACGTGGGGAAGACCCCCCAGTGGAAGGTTGAAATCCGGATCCGTGCCCCGATCGACAGGGTCTGGAATGCCGTCGAGGACATCTCCCTCATCCCGCGGTACCACCCCGAGGTGAGAGAGGTGGAGTACCTCTCCGACACGACCAGAAGAGCAAAGGGAGTCTCCTACCGGTGTGTCATCCCTGATGGGCGGACCGGGTGGTGTGTCGAGCGGGTGGTTGAGCATATCCCGCGAGAGAAAACAATCATTGCGTTCCCGGAGGATTCCTGGGGTCTCAACCAGCTCATCGACCAGTTCCTGACCGAGCTCTCCGTGGAGGACGTGGACGACGCCACAACCCTTGTCCGGATCCGGGCCTTCTATGTTCCGAAGACCTGGAAGGCCCGTGTGATGAACATCCTGCGGCTGCGGTCCAGGATGCGCCGGAGGGCGCTGCAGACCCTTGAAGGGCTCAGGCGACTGCTGGAAAAACCCGAAGAATAGACGTGCGGGGTACATTACCCGCCCGGCTCCATAGGGTGATGGGCCTCCCCCGTTTCACCCGGCAGGGACCTTCCTCCCCCACGCAATTCCGCTCCAGAGCCTCTCATGGAAGTAGTAAGCGATGCTCGTGTAGACAGTGCTCACCACCGTGAACCCGAGCGCAGCCTCGAACATGCCGGTCAGCAGGTACACTGCCGTGAAATGCAGGATAGCAATGAGAATCCTGTAGGTGACGGCCTTTGTCAACGACCGGATACGGTATTCCTGGGATTCGTGCCCTTCCATCGTGCATTCCTCTCACCCAGTTCTCTGCTCGGGTCCTACTAAAGGCTTGAGCCCATGCCGGTTCTCCAGGTGCATGGAGAGAGACGTGGGGGTTCTGATACGTTCACGGTGGGTTGATAAGAATCGAATAGTGTGATACATCGCGGTTGGTTTATAATCCTGAAATTAGAGTGAAACCATTATCGTCTAGTGTTCATAT
>JAJRCY010000078.1 GCA_028678715.1 Methanomicrobiales archaeon
ACCAGCACGGCAATGGGGGCAATCAGCAACGGGAGCCGGAAGGAGCGTATCATACCGTCGTATCAATTTATTTCTTCAAACATATGATAAACATTCTGTTTTTCAATAGTCAATTATCATGACGGGTATAATCCATATCTTTGATTTATTCGGTTTTAACACCACTTGCTGACGGATACCCCCGGAAGAGATCCCCTGCACCGATGATACCGCGCTCCCTGCGAAGGAGGAGACAGAAGCGGGTATCGCAAGGGTGATTCCCTCATCTCCTGCCGTTGTCCTGTCCGCCGAGAGATGCACGTTGAGAGATTCCTCACCCACTCCACCACCCGGGGGAGCAGAGATCCTGAGGTGAAAAATAGGAGAGAATATCGTCGCGGGGATGGGTGACGGGAGGGAGCATACCCCCCGCTCCCCCTCTTCATGAGGAGCGTGGGGCTCACCGGTGAGGGTACAGAAGGAATGGCACTGGTCTTCCGGTGACGGGTTGCTTCCTTCACCGCACGATCTTGGCGATGGGGATCTCCAGGATATCCTCGGCCCCGGCGGCCTTGAGCCCGGGGATCAGCTGGTTCACCTGCCCCTTGGGCACCACCGTCTCCAGGCTGAAGTAATCCAGGTTGTGGAGCCGGCTCACCGTGGGGGTTTTCATCGCCGGAAGCATGCCGATCACCGCATCAATCCGGGCTGCAGGCACGTTCATGGAGAGGAGCACCTTGGTCCTCCCCTCCATGACCCCCTGGAGGAGGGTCAGGATCTCCTCGATGGCTTGGCGCTTCCCCGGGTCCTTCCAGGCTGCGGGGCTCGCAATGACCACCGTGTACGACTCCATGATCTGGCCGATGATCTTGAGGCCGTTCCGGCGCAGGGTGGTGCCCGTCTCGGTGAGATCCACCACCACGTCCATAAGATCTGGAACCTTCGCCTCCGATGCCCCGAAGGAGGGAAAGAGCTGCACAGGGATCCGGAGATCCTCAAAATAGCGCCGGGTGAGGTTGGGATACTCGGTGGTGACCCGGCTCCCTGGCCGGATCCGTGAGGGGTCAGGAATCTGCTCCTCCTGGGAGACCGCGACCACGATCCTGACGTTCCCCTCCCCGGTCTTGGAGTAGGAGAGGCTCGCCACCTCTACCACCTCGGCGCCGGTCTCCCTCACCCAGTCCAGGCCGGTGATACCCAGGTCGAACGAACCCATGGCCACATACATGGGGATCTCCTGCGGCCGGAGGATCTTCACCTTCCCGATCCTTGGATCGTTGATCCGGGGGTTGTAGTCCCGGTCGGTCCGTTTCACCTCAAGGTCCGCCTCCTTGAAGAGCTGGAGCGTCTGCTGCTCCAGGCTGCCCTTGGGGAGTACCAGCGAGATCATCACCGAAAACTGGGCGCGGAGACGCGATAAGGGTGTTGTCCCTTCAGTCCAGCGTGTGCACGACGAGGCCGCTGTACAGCTTGGGTTCGAACCAGGTGGACTTGGGAGGCATGATGCCGCCGGCATCGGCAACCGCCATGACGGTCTCGATGGAAGCCGGCTGCATGGCAAAGGCGGCCGCGAACCTCCCGCTGTCCACCATCTCCTCCAGGGAGGAGAGGGGCAGGTTCCCGCTGATGTACTGCAGGCGGGGATCGCGCCGGGGATCGGCGATTCCCAGCAGCGGTCCCAGGATCTCTTCCTGGAGTGTGGTCACATCCAGGGACGGGGGTGCACCGGGGGGGGAGCCCGGCACCTGCCGGGAGATCTCGTGCCACCGGCCGCCCAGGTACAGGTGGATCACATGGGTCCGGGCATTGGGAGCGTCTGTCGGCCGCATCTCCCGGGACACGGGGTCCGGTCGCGGGGCGGCCTCCGCCCGGAACCTGCCGGCGACCCGCGCAAGGAATCCCTCCAACGAGGAGCCGCCCAGGTCCGTCACCAGCCGGCTGTAGCCGTGGATCCGCACCCGGTCATGGGAGAAGAGGACGGCCATGAACCGGCCGGACTCCGGCGTGGACCTCCCTTCCGCGCTGCGGGCCAGGGCCACGTTCACCGCCGAGGCCGCCCGGTGGTGGCCGTCGGCGATGTACAGCCGGTCCACCGGTGCAAAGAGGCGCTGCAGCGTGGCAACGGATGCAGGGTCGTCCACCCGGAAGACCTGGTGGACTGCTCCTGACGGGGCTTTCACCCGGGCTACGGGTTCTGTGCCGGGACGGATCATGGATTCCACGAAGAGTCCGATCCCGGATGCGTCCCGGTACACGAGAAAGACGAGCCCCGTGTGGGCATTCACCGTGTCGATGTGGCGGGTCCGGTCCTGCTCCTTGTCGTACCGGGTCAGCTCGTGCCTGCGGATCAGCCCGGTGCGGTAGTCCTCCACCTCCACGGTGCAGACGAGACCGGTGAAAGCCATGCCCTCCTGCTCCACCCGGTACAGGGACAGGGAAGGGCGGTCGTCCCGGACCAGCACCCCGTCCCGGATCAGCTGGAGGAACCGCTCCCTTGCCCCAAGGTACACCGCCGCGTCGGAGGGGGGGATGCCGGGCAGGAGGGCATCGGAGCGGCTCACCGATAAAAAAGAGAGGGGGTGCCGCCGAAGGCAATCCCTGGCCTCGTCGGCGGTGACCACGTCATAGGGAACAGCGGCCACCTCCTGGGCCAGGTCAGGCCTCGGGCGAACCGCGGTGAAGGGATGGATGCTGACCATGGGTGCCGCCGTCGACTCCGTGTAGCCAGTATATTTTTACCTGCCGGTATAATTAGATCACTACCCGGCTCCGGACCCATGACCCCGCATCACCCCACCATCCGCAGGGCCCGCAGGCAGGACGTCCCTCAGATCCTTGAGATCGAGAGGGAGGCCTTCGTCGAGCCGTGGGAGGAGGAGGTCTTTCTCCAGACCCTGGAGTGGTGACCCCGCACCTCGCTCGTCGCGGATGTGGACGGGGTGGTGGTGGGGTTTCTGGTGGGATGCCTGGAGGCCACCGGTGAGGCCACCTTTGGCCACATCTCCAACCTGGCAGTGCGATCCGAGTTCCGGAAACGGGGGTTCGGGTCCCGGCTGGTCCTGCGGGCTGAACAGCAGTTCCTGCTGGAGGGGGCCGGGGCGGTGCTCCTGGAGGTGCGCACGTCGAACACCCCGGGCCAGTCCTTCTACCGCGCGTTGAAGTACCAGGACGTGTACCGCATCCACGCCTACTACTCCAACGGCGAGGACGCCATTGTGATGATGAAGGAGCTCCGGTTCTAGGCCTTCCCCCGCCCCAGGTCCCTGTGGGCACGGGCCAGGTGGTGGGCGGCGAGCGCCCCGAGGAGGGAGAGCTCACCGGCGAGCACGCCTCCAGCCACGATCTCGGCGAACTTCCGGGCATGGGAGCCCGGCGGGTCCCCGCCGCCCGCCACCCCCAGCAGCGCCAGCGCCTCCCTCTGGGTGTCCAGGCCGGTGCCGCCCCCGACGGTGCCCACCTGCACGGCAGGCAGGGTCACCGACACGTACACCCCGCCCTCCCCCTGTTCGACGGTGGTGATGCAGGAGGAGCCCTCCACGACGTGGGCCGCGTCCTGCCCGCAGGCCAGGTAGAGCGCCGCGATGATGTTCGCGGCGTGGGCATTGAACCCCAGGGACCCGGCCCGGGCGGAACCCAGCAGGTTCTTCCGGTAGTTCACGTCCGCGAGAACAGGGCCGGTGGTCTTGAAGACCCCCTGCACCACCGCCTCGGGGATCTGGATGCCCGCAACCACGGACTTGCCCCGGCCCAGGATCATGTTGATGGCGGCCGGCTTCTTGTCGGTGCACATGTTCCCGGAGAGGGCGATGAGCCGGGCGCCGGTCTCCTGTTCGATCACGCCGGCAGCCTTCTCGCTCGCGATGGTCACCATGTTCATCCCCATCGCATCCTTGGTGTCGAACTCCAGCCGGACAAAGACGGTGGGGCCCGCCAGGTAGCATGCTGCCCCCGTGAGCCTTCCATGGGAGGTGGTGGCCGCCGCAGCCTCCTGGAGCCGGGGGAGGTTCCCCTCCACCCAGCGCACCACCTCCACCGCGTGGGCCACGTCCCGGGCGGCGAAGGCGGGAGCCCGGGTCATCCCCTCCCGGATCAGGCGCACCACCGCGCCGCCGGCCCTTGTGATGGCCACGCAGCCCCGGTTCACCGAGGCCACCAGCGCCCCTTCTGTCGTGGCCAGCGGCAGCCAGAACTGCCCCTGCGCGTGGTCCCCGCGGAGGTGCAGCGGGCCGGCGACCCCCAGCGGGATCTGCACCGCCCCGATCATGTTCTCGATGTTCCGCTGGACCGCGCGGGAGGGGTCGAAGGTGAAGTCCCCGATGCGGGGAAGGGGCACCCCCGTCTCCCGCTCGATGAAGGCCCGCCGGACACGGACCGCTTCCTGCACCGGGAGTTCCTTCTCCAGCGCGTGGAGCTTGAGCGTGCCATTTTTCAGCCGGTCCAGATAATGATCCATGATCAGTCTTCGATCTCCTGTATAAAGATGGGTGGTGCCGGTGGAGGTGGAGCAGTGGTGTGTCCGGGTGGCCCTCTCCGAGGGCGAGCGCGTCCGCAGGGAGCTGAAGGAGCAGGGGCTTCTCGACCCGGACCTACGCCCCCGTGCCGAGGGGGATACCCTGCTCCTCCCGGTCACCACGGACCCGGGGGATGGCACCCGGGCGCGGTTTACGGCCATCCCCACCCGGTCGGAGCTCCCGCGGCACGAGCTGATCGGCGGCATTGCCGTTATGCAGGACTACGACCCTGATGCCGCGGAGCGGCTGCTCGCAAGCCGCCCCTCCCTCCACACGGTGCTCCTGTCGGAAAGCCCGGTGGAGGGGCAGTATAGGGTCCGCCGGTTCACGGTGCTGGCCGGGCTTCCCACCACCCGCCCCCGGCTCACGGTGTACGGCCACCGGTTCGATATCGACCGCTCCCCGGCCTACTTCTCCCCCCGCCTCTCCACTGAGCGGCGGCGGGTCTTCGACCTCATGGCCGCGGGGGAACGGGTGCTGGACATGTTCGCCGGGGTGGGGCCCTTTGCCATCACACTCTCGGCACGGGCACGGACGGTGGTGGCCTGTGACATTAACCCCGCGGCAGTCGCACTCCTCATCGGTAACCTGCGCATGAACCGGTGTCGCAACGTCCTCCCCCTTCTCTGCGATGCGGCGCGTCTCCCGGCATTCCTCTCGCCCGGGTTTGACCGCATCGTCATGAACCTCCCCCTCTCGCCGGCCCGGTTCCTTGACCAGGCCTTTTCCTTGGTCCGCCCGGGCGGAAGGATCCACCTCTACGCCCTCCAGT